>CAYMXF010000220.1:1516-5831 GCA_964393935.1 uncultured Planctomycetaceae bacterium | reverse complement strand
GCGAGCCGCTCATCACCGTACATAAAAACGACTCCGTGCGCAAGGCGATCGACCTCATGCGCAATAACGATATTTCCCAGGTTCCCGTCTCCGACGAAGGGGGCATCATCGTCGGCTCGATCCAGGAAGTGACGGCCATGCAGCTCGTCTTCGACCACGTCGACATCGCCAACAAGAAGATCGGCGACGTCATGGGCGCGCCCTTCCCGAAAATGGAACGAACGACCGAGATTGAAAAGGGCTTCAAAGCGCTATCGCTGGGAGCGCCCGCCATCATCGTCCGCGACAACGACAAACCCGTCGGCCTGCTCACCAAGAGCGACTTCATTGCCTATTTGAGCGGAGACACCGACGCGGCGGTGGACAAATAATCCTAAAGAATCTGTTCTACGCCGGCGGCGCGAGACCGTCGAAGACCAGGTCCGAAAGGGCCACATCGACCTGCATCATCCCCAGGTCCACCGCAACCTGCTGCTTGTCCAGTTTGACGCGGACCACCCGGCCCGGCTTGTCGAACGACCGTACGTGTACCGACTCGCCGGGCTGGAGCTTCATCACCCGTTCCACCCACGCGGCATAATTGCGATGCTCCACTTCCAGGGCCTTTGCGCGGTCAATCGCGGCGAGCGTGGCCCGCGCGGCATCCTGTCGCGCCATGTCCGCATCGCGTCGGGCTCGCTCGGCGTCGCGTCGGGAACCTTGCGTGCGGGCAATGGCCTTGTTGAGCGCCCGGTATTGCCCGGAGAGGTGCTTGCGCGCGGAATCGATGAGCCGCTTGGGCATGCCCAGGCGCGACGCGATGGCCAGCGCGTTGCTATTGCCCGGTTCTCCGATTCGCAGGACATACGTCGGCCGCATCGTCTCGATATCGAATTGAACCGAGGCATTGTCCACTCTCTTGGCTTCGTAAGCCAGAGCCTTGAGCGAGCCGAGGTGCGTCGTCACCATCGCCAGGCAGCCGCTTTCGAGCAAGTGACCGGCGATGGCCCGACCGATGGCCGCGCCTTCGTCCGGGTCGGTTCCCGCGCCGAGTTCATCGAGCAAGACCAGCGTGCCGCGGCGGGCACGATGGAGGATGTCGAGGATTCGCTTCAGGTGCGCGCTGAATGTACTGAGCGATTGCACTAGGCTCTGCTCGTCTCCTACATCGATCCATACGCCGTCGAACACCGGTAGGATCGAGCCCGGTCCGGCGGGGATCGGCAGCCCTGCCTGCATCATCAGCGCGAGCAGTCCGACCGTCTTCAGCGTCGCCGTCTTCCCGCCGGTGTTCGGCCCGGTGATCATCATGATGTCGAAGTCGTCGCCGAGGCGAACGTCGATCGGCACGACGTGAAGATGGGCGGCGTCGCCCGTGCGATGGGTCTCAAACGCGGCCATCAGGATCGGATTACGCGCCTGATGGAGGACGAGCCGGTGGTCCGGGCTAAGTTGCGGCAGATTCAGATTGAACCGCCGGGCGAACTTCACCTTCGCGCATAACAAGTCCACCACCGCGACCGTCTCCAGCGTCCGCAGGATTTCCTTCTGATTGAGGTGAACCAGGTGCGTCAGCTCCCAGAGGATTCGCCCGATCTCCTCGTTCTCCTGAAGCAGAAGATTGATCCGCGTATTGTTCAGCTCGACGGCCTCGGCGGGCTCGACGAAGAGCGTCTGCCCCGTGTCGCTGCTGCGATGGATGATCCCCGGCACGCGGCCGCGCTGATCGGCCTTGACCGGCAGGACCATGCGCTCGTCGTGAAACGTCGCGCTGGCGTATTGGAGATATTTCGTGATGTGCGTCTGACGCAGGATTTTCTCGAACACCTCGCGGGTCTGTTGACGGACCTCCTCGATCTGGTGGCGAATCCGATAGAGCCGCTCGCTCGCCTCGTCGCGCACTTGGCCGCGGTTATCGATGACGCGACTGATCCGCTCGGCGATGACTCGGAAGTCGCCTAGCCGCGCGGCGATTTTGCCAATGGCCTCGAAGACTTGCTCACAGCCTTGAAAGTACGTGCGAACGGCGTCCACGCCGACGAGCGTCTCGGCCAGTTCGGCGAATTCACTCGGTTCGAGCTTGGCCGGCGGAACAGCCTTCTTGACCTGCGGCCGCACGTCGCGAACGCCGCCGAACGGCGGTAATCCGTGCGTGGCGACCCACTTCGTGAACTCCTCCGTCTGGCGCAGCCACGTCGCAACCTGATCCTCGCGCCGCGACGGCCCGATCCGCAAGGCCAGTTCACGACCAAGCCCGCAAGCGGCCTCTTCGGCGAGCAATTCCCGAACCCGCTGAAACTCGAGCTTTTCAAGCGTATGCGCGTCCACGCCGGGATTTTACCGCTTTTGCCGCCCGGCGTGGGAATCGACACCGTCCCCCTCTCCCTTTAAGGGAGAGGGTCGGGGTGAGGGTTATGCTCGTCAGTGCTGCCACCCCATCCCACAATCGAACTGACCATCATGGCAGCCCGTAAATCACGTCCACGAGCCACTCACGGTTGCCGCGGCGAACCGGTACGGCGCGGAGCGATTCGTCCGAAAGATTCGCGACTGGCCCATAGCCCTTGCCGCTGTAGGGATGCGCTGTTCGGCGGACCGGTTGCGCCGCCGCATGGCCGTCAATGAACAGCACGTTCGCGCGGCCGTTGTGGCGGAAGTGACCATAGCCGCCGTTGACGCCGAGGTTGCTCGTGAACGACGTGGGATCCTGCCACTGAATGTACGGCGGCTCGTTGAACGTTTGTTCGAGCGGCGGCGAGCCCGAATAATCGAGCCGGTCGAAATGAATGCCGTCCGCCAGGATGAAAACGTCCGACGCCCGGCCGCCGAATTGCTGCACGCGCCGGACGCGCGAGTTCGCTGAGTCAAGATTGTTAGAGCCGCCCAGCGCGGCCGTGTTGTAGCCATACCCGCCGGCCGGCGGCGAGAACTTCGGAAAGAACTTTCCGCGACCATAGGGAAAGCTCGAACAGCGCAGCTCCTTCGCCTCGTCGCCGAAATACGTTCCGAGCAGCCCCGCCGGCTTGTTAAGATATCGATTTTTCTGATTGGGATTTGAGGGCGGCCCGCCCGGCTCAAAGCCGAACCACCATCGCCGCCCCCCACCCGGCCCCGATACATCAACATAGTACGGCCAGAACGACCCCTCGTTGTCGTCGAGGTACATATTCGTCGCCAGACCGGCGTTGTGCAGCAGGCCCATGCAATAGGAGCCTCGGCCGGACTCGCGAGCGCGGCCGAGAGCTGGAAGCAGTATGCCGACGAGCAACATGACCGTTGCGATGACGACGAGCAATTCGATGAGCGAAAAGCCGCTACGAGAGCGTTGCGACGGTGAGTATCGACCCTTTGGAAAATCCGTCATGGTTCACGGCGCCAATAGCGCCGCCTCGAAATCGGGGACATCATCGGTCGTGGCAGCGTCGTCGTTCGTGAAATCAGCGCGCGCGACCGCGCACGGCGACGGCTGCGCGGACAGGAGCGTTTCAACGAACGGGCCGATGTCCAGGCCGTCGATCCGCCCGTCGCGGTTTATGTCGCCTTTGATCAGCGTCCGTGCGAAGAAGGTAATCTCCATCACGTCCACATCCGCCACGACGCTGGGGCTTTCCGGATCAAGATCAAACGTATCCTCCCACGCCGTCAAGGCGAAGGTGTCCACGGCAAACGGCGAATCGACGATAAGCGTCGTCTGAATCGTCGCGGCGTTGCTATCCGGCCCGCCCGGACCGCCCCCGCCGTCGGTATTGATTGCCAAGAAGCCCGACATATCTTGCACCGTTAGCGTCGCCGTCTGAGCACCGGAGTCGTAGCTCACGTCTGCGGTATAGACCGTATCGAGGGTGATGGCAGCGTCGCCGGCGGATGTATCGATATCGCTCTCCACTCCGAACGGAAAATCAAAGCTCGAGAAGAATCCCTGGCCGTCGTCGGAATGGGTGACGGTCGCCCCCAAAGTCGGTCCTCCAAAAGAGGTAATGTTTGGAAAGTAATCGAACGTCGCGGTGTCGAAGGCGTAGGGCCCCACAGATCCTCCGGCACGATCCTCTCCCGTCGTCTGCGAGTTGATAAGCCCCCAGCCGATCTGCGCGAAGCTATTCGGATCGGCGACAAAACCCTGGCTGCGAATGCGAAACGTGACGGTGAACTCAAAATCCTCGCAACGGCCAAGCGTGCGCGGCTCAAGCGCATCGATCGGACGCAGATACCACGCCGTCGGCTCTGACGAGTTGTAGTGAACCGTGAGAAACGGCCCGCCGGAATCGTAACTGAACCGGCCCGCGTCGTGCCCCATCGGCACCTCGAACCGCCCCGCCACGACGGGGTCATCCGCGAA
>CAYMXF010000220.1:0-1416 GCA_964393935.1 uncultured Planctomycetaceae bacterium | reverse complement strand
CGACGGGCCGTCAGTTCTCCGCCCAAATCCGGGGCGGTGCGACCGACATCGATGCGGGCAGGTCTTCTGACTCTCGGATCGTCCTACTAACCGCGCCTTCTCTCCGCCGAGCGGAAATGGCTGTTGCGGCGTTCGTCCCCGAATACAGCGGCGGGACCGCGGTGGATTTGCACCACCTTCCCTTTTTAGTCTCCCTAGGCAGGAGACCCGCATCAAGACGTATTTACTTGTCAACTTTGTCCGGGCAAATCGAGATTGCCCTTTAAAGCGCAGGTACCATAACGATCCGCCATGGCAGCCGTCAAGAGAATTCGGACGAATGCCTGGGGCAATAAGATCGGAACCCCAGAGTTGCAACGGGATTCTGACGATTCAACGTCCGGCAAACACCGTTATAAAAGCGCCTTGCCGTCGGAAAATCTCATTCCATACGGGCGCCCAACCGATGGTTCCAGCGGCTCTTAGTGGAGGAATTGGCCATGACAACCGCGTCAAAAGAAGCACCGGTGAGGTCCATTAAGCTCACGCCTCAGCAGACCGCCGAGCTGATGGCCGAATTGGATCAGGCAGCAACAGCGAATGGAAACGAAAAAAGTCGTCGCCTGCACGAGCGGTTCTCCTGCCGGGTGGATGCCGTGATCGTAGAGATCGATCCGAACGGGCTGCCGCCCAAGCAGTTCATCGTGCCCATCCGCAACATCAGCGAAGGCGGCGTGGCCTTCCTGCACGGCGCGATGCTCCGCGTTGGAACGCACTGTACGCTCTACATCCTGCTCGAAAAAGGCCGCTCCTTCAAGACGACCGGCCGCGTCGCTCGATGCCGCTACCTTCAGGGCATGGTTCACGAAATCGGGCTCAAGTTTGATGCGGAAGTATCGCTCGTCCGCGACCAAGATGACGGAGCCGTGGGCCGATTGGGACGCGCAAAGTAAGGCAGGCATCCCCCTCCTGGATGCCCGCCCGAGTGAAACCATTTTTCTCCCCGATGATCGAAAAAGAAGGCCGCGTCGACTCCCCTCGACGCGGCCCCTGTGCTACCGATAGTAGCAACCCGCTGGGCGAAGCCCCTCGAAGCTTTCACGTCCCCTCTCCCTGGGGCGGAAATCTTCGACGGGCCTCCCCCACCGGGCTGCCGGGCGGTTCGCACGGCACGATCAGCGAGGCGAGCCTTGTTTAATCACTTGGCGTGCCAAATCTCCTCAACGAAACCCCTCGGCGAAAGGTGAGGTTCATAACCCTCTATGTCCCAACCGGCTGGGAATCTTGCACGGTCCTTGGCCCGGCCCTCCCTGACTTCCAAACTCCCCCGAATGGGGACAACTCCCCAAAAATGGTCCCCCAAGGCTTGATTGACGTGCCCCCAAATCCTGTACTGGTATCGTTTGATCTCGTTTGTGTGGACGCCGGCGTCAGAAC
>CAYMXF010000219.1:0-5835 GCA_964393935.1 uncultured Planctomycetaceae bacterium | reverse complement strand
GCCGGTGAAGTTACGCCTACCAAGACAGGCCCTAACGGGGCGGCGAGACGGGTATCGGCTTTGGTCTGGGATCGGCTAGGCTGCCCACCAACCTGCGGCATCCGTAGATTGTAGCCGACGTGTCAAGCCCCAGCCGCTAGAGTTTTTCCCCGGTTAGAACCAGTCTCCGATCGATCGTTCACGTCGCTTGACCTGTAAGCGGGTCGGGCGTCTTCTTCACGACGTACACGATGCTCAGCGCGGATTTCGGCGGCGGCGAAGTCAATGGCACGTCACCGGCACCACCCGCTGTCATCAGTCCTCAAACACGGCCACTTCATGCTTCCGCGACAACTCCTTGAACCGCACACCATTGATCAACTCGATCCGATGACCAAATGCGGCGGACCGCGCGGCCGCGGTGAAGTCGGCGTTGGTGATCAGGTCCGCCCTGTGGAAGCCTGGGTCTCGTGCGAGCACGCCCAACAGTTCGCGGACCGGCGCGGGTCCAATGTCCGACTTGTGATGCTTGCATTGTACGGCGACGCGCAGGCGGTCCGTGGGCCCGGCACCCGAGCGCTCGGCGATGAGGTCGATTCCCTGGTCATTCGGCCCGCCCCGGCGATCGACACGAAAGCCCTGCCGCTCGTAGACCTGGGCCGTGACCTCCTCGAACTCTGCGGGCGTCAGGGCGTCCATACGCATCCGGACCGGGCCGGTCGTCTGCCCCCGTCGGCGCGGTCGCACCGTCAAGCCCTTGAACAGTTGAAAGACCTCTTCCTCAGACAAGCCCATCATCGCCGGCGTCGGACGATCGGAGTCGATGACGTGCTCGAACAACCGCCGCTTCTCGGCAACCTTCTCAAGGATTCGCTCCTCGATTGTCCCGCGAGTGAAGAACCGTCGAACGAACACCTTGTGCTCCTGCCCGATCCGGTGGACGCGCCCCATGGCTTGATCTTCGACGGCGGGGTTCCACCACCGGTCGAAGAGGTACACGTAATTCGCCACTTGGAGGTTCAGGCCGACCCCGCCGACCCGATAGTTTAGCAGCATGACGTTGATGGCCGGATCCTCGCGGAACTGCCTGACGTTGGATTCCCGCTCGCCGGGACGTACCTCGCCGTGCATCGACACGCACACCACAGGCGTCTCGGACTCACAATGATTCGGGAGCATGAGAGCGAGCTGCTTGAGCCCGAAGGGAGGCGACACAAACTGGGAGAAGACCAGGGCCTTGCGCCTGCTATCGACGATCTCTTCCAAGTCCTCGGCAAGCCTCGCCAGCTTGGCGCTCTCGCCGCTGCCCGCCTCGAAGTTGCAGAGCTGCATCAACTTCTGGATCAGCGCGAACACGTGCTGGACCGTGATCGTGTCGCCATTCTTGTTGAGTTCGACGACGCCTTCGGTCTCGGCGCGCTCGTAGGCTTCCCGCTGCCGATCGGTCAACTCGACGACGACATCGCGGGCGTCGAGCTCGGGCAGATCCGTGAGAACCTCCTCCCTGCGGCGTCGGAGCATGTACGGTCGAATACCGGCGCGGACATGCTCGGCATCATCGCTCCGCAGCAGGTCCGGGCGGATGAAGCCGAAGATCGAAACCACGTCGCCGACGCGATTCTCAAGCGGCGTTCCGGTGAGCGCCCATCGCCGCTCAGCTCTGAGAGCCTTGACCGCGCGGGCCGTGCTTGTCCCAGGATTCTTGATGCGCTGCGCCTCGTCGATGATGACGAGGTCTTGCGAAAATGCAGGTTCCTCGAGCCGGTCGGCCAGGCGCGCGAGGCGCTCGTAGTTGATGATCTGGATCGTGACGTTTGGGGTGGCGAGGCGCAGATACCACTCCGGACGGTCCTCGATCACCATCGTGTTGTCGATCGCCGGGAGCCACCAGAGCTCGATCTCCTCGCGCCACGTCGATATGAGCGTTTTCGGGCAGACAACGAGGAGACGCTTGATCCGTTGTGCCTTCCACAGCAGACGGGCGGCGATGATGGCCTGCATCGTCTTGCCAAGGCCCATTTCGTCAGCAAGAAGAGCGTGTTCGTGTTCCATGAGCCACTTGATGCCGAACTGCTGGTATTTGTGGGGCTCGTGCGGGAGCGCAAGAAGGGGGTCGCGGAGCAGTTCTTGGATGGGGGGAGTGAGGAGCCAGCGCAGTCGCTCCTGGAGCGACCATTTGTCCAAACCCGGTGGTGGCGCCGCTGGCGGAGGGGGTTCGCTAGAAGGGGGGCACTGCTTGTCGCGGTGGCCGGGAAAGAGCCTATTCCGTAGCTCGCGACGCGTCAGGAACGAGTATCTAATCGGCGTCGGCAGGGCGATTGTTAGGTCGACGATGCAAGCCCCGATAGCGCCCGGTTCCAAGAGCGGAGTCGAGCCAAGGCGCGCGGTTAGACGCACTTCAACTACACGCAACCGCGGTAGAAGTGTTGTCTCCACCCGAGCGGGCGGATCATCAGTAAACAGAACCGAGAATCCGCGCAAGACGGAGCCAGCAGGTACCAACAAAGCTGGGTGCGTCAAGACAGTGATCCGACACGATGAAGTGCCGAGCCAGTCGGTGAAAATCACGGCTCGCGCGCCCGAAGAAAGCGCCCTCAGGATCGAATCGCGACGCGACTGTCGCCACCCCATTAGGATCACCCTCCCTTGAGCGCCTCCTTGAGGGCTTCTGTGAGGCGCGCGAATGGGTTTAGCAGATCAACCGAAGTTTCGAGCGATGTGATGATTCGCCCGACCGTCGAGGCATCCTGTGAGTTCGCGCCGGTATCGTATTGGAGTGTCGAGAGCGAAGATGGGTCCTGGGCTCCCTTCCACAGGCGGGCCACCGGCCACTTGGTGATTCGACGCACTCCGAGCAAGTCCGCAGCGTCGACGAAGAGGACGCTCGGGATCACGCTGAGTCCGTCGGTCAACAGTTTCCTCGCGATCACCAAGACCTTGGTGTGCTCGTTCAGCGTTGGACCATAGACAATCCTTTGCATTGCAGTCGGCCGGATGGGCGCGATATAAGCGAAGTGCAGTGGGCGAGTACAATAGTCCGTGATCAAGAGTGCGCCCACGAATCCCTTGTCGGAAGTCAGTGGGCAGGACAGGTAGCCGAGTGTCACCGACTCGAACGACTGTGCTGGCGGGGTCTCGGCCTGGGCTTGGTACTCGTCGTGGTTGTGCGGTTGCGGCATGGCGGTTCCCTTCTTTGCCGAGCCAGTATAACGCGTAGCGAACGCGCCTGTCTTGCCCGGTTCACCTCCGTAGGGCCGCTTCCAGCTTCGCCCGCACCTTCGCGTCGTTCGGGCTCGCCGCCAAAACGCGGCGATACTCCCCGGCCGCCTCGGCGTTTCGCCCCAGACGTAGCAGGCAGTCCGCGTAGTTCGTGCGGATCACGGTGGACGACGGCGCGAGCCGGACCGCCTCGGTGTACTCCGCCAGCGCCTCGTCGCTCTTTCCAAGCTGAACCAGAAGCGCCGCCAGATTGTTGTGGGCGTTGGCCGAGTCCGGCTCCAACCGAAGCGCCGCCCGATACGCCTCCGTCGCCTCCGCGAGCCGCCCCGCCTTCGCCAGCGCGTTGCCGAGATTGTTATGCGCGCCCGCCCAATTCGAATCGCTTTGGATCGCCGCTTGGTAATGGGCGATCGCCTCGTCAGTCCGGCCCTGCTCGACCAGCAAGACGCCGAGGTTGTTGTGCGCCTCGGCATGGGCCGGTTGAAGCCGCAGGGCCGTTTCATACTCCTTCACGGCGTCGGCCTTCCACCCTTGGCGGGCATACACGATCGCCAGGTTGTTGTGCGTCCGCGCGTCGTCCGGATCGAGCGCCAGCGCGTCCTGGTAGTGCCCGATCGCCTCGTCCAGTTGACCGAGCGACGCATACGCCACTCCCAGCCCGAAGTGCCCGCGCGGGTTCGCCGGCCGCTGGGCCGTGACGCCGCTCCACATCGCCAACTCCGATTGATAATCGCGGTTTCGGGCGATCGTCGCGCCGCCCAGCGCCGTTGCGGCGATTAGCAGCGAGACCGCGGCAAGCGAACGAACGCGAAGAGGCAAGCGGCCTCCGGCTGCGAACTGTCGAATCACGCTGTCCACGATGAGCACGACGAGAACGACGACGCTGGCCAGCGGCAGATACATCCGATGTTCGAACGCGGCGTCCTTGATCGTGACGAAGCTCGACGTCGGGGCGAGAATCAGGAAGAACCACGCACCGAGAAAACCAATCGCCGGCCGGCGCACCAACGCCCACAGAACGGCGGCGGCCAAAACGCCGATGAACAGCCCCGCTCCAACCGCTTCGCGCGCCGGCGTCACCAAAGGCCATGCATAATCCAGGCACAGCGGATGCGGCCAGAGCGCCAGCCGCAGGTAATGCGCGACCACGCCGAGCTGCGTCGTCGCGTACGTCAACGGGGAGATCCCCTTGACGCCGATCCCCGCCGTGACCGACCGCGGCGCGCCGGCGACGAGCCACGCGAGAACCAACCACGTCAACGCCAATCCCAAATAGAGCCGCCAACGCCGCCAAAGCGCCTCGCGGAATGATCCGCTCAGAAACGTGCGGTCATACAGCAACACCACCACCGGCGCGGTCACCATGACTTCTTTCGTCGCCATCCCGAGCGCGCAAACAACGACGGCCAGGACAAACCAAACGGCGGAAGGGCGCTGGGAATAGCGGATCGCGGCGTACAACGTCAGCAGGTAAAGCAACCCCATGAGCGACTCGGCGCGTTGGACGACGTACGTGACGCTCTCGGTCTGCAAAGGATGCACGACCCAGAGTAGCGCCGCGGCCGCCGCCAGCCCCGTCGCGCCGGCGCCGTAGGGCTCACGCAGCCGTTGGCTTTCCAACGTTCGCCGTACAATTCCGAAGAGCACGAGCCCCGCGAGCAAATGGATTACGAGATTGACCACGTGATAGCCCCGCGTCGCGAGACCCCCGATGGCGTAGTTCAGCGCGAAGGTGAGATTGGCCACCGGCCGCCCCGCCACCGACGATTGCCGCGGCGGCGAGAGCACGACGCTCAATGAAGACAAACGTCGGATGCTGAAGTTTTCAACGATGGCCCCCTGATCGTCAAGGAGAAAGGGCCCGCCAAGGCTGTTGGCATACGCGAGAACGCCGGCGAGTATGATGAACATCGGCCCGAGGATTCGAAGCTTCCGACGATCGCCGACGTCGCGCTCTTTCTTCTCCTTGCGTTGCGATCGCCTGCCCATGCAATCAGGATATGCTCAGGCTCGTCAATCCGCCAAATCGCTATAGCTCATCATCTGTTCACTGCGCATCCGCAACTAGGCTAATTGCGCGAAACTGCTCCACGTCGATCAGCCCCAGGTTGGTCAGCTTCAGCTTGCCGATCACTGAAAGGCTAAGGAACGACAGCGCCATGAACGGCTGCTCTAATTGACAGCCAAGTTGCTGCGCGGCCGAGCAGATGTCGCGCAGCTTGGATGCGACGGCCTCCGCCGGCTCATCGCTCACCAGCCCGGCAACGGGAAGCGGCACTTCGGCCAGAATGCTCCCGCCCGCCGCGACGACCAATCCGCCGCGCATCTTCACCAGCCGAACCGCCGCCGCCATCATGTCCTCATCCGACATCCCGACGACGATGATGTTGTGGGCATCGTGCGCGACCGACGACGCCATCGCCCCGCGCTGGAGATTGAAGCCGCGGACAAACGCCCGGCCGATCTCGCCGCTGGCCCGATGCCGCTCGATCACCACGAGCTTCGCTAAATCGCGCGACGCATCCGTAACTAGATGTCCATCGCGCACCGCCGCCGGTTCCACGCTCCGCTCGGTGTCGATGCGGTTTTCCTTGACGTGCATGACGTGAATCTTCGGCGGCGATTGCGCCGACGCTC
>CAYMXF010000218.1:0-5838 GCA_964393935.1 uncultured Planctomycetaceae bacterium | reverse complement strand
GCGGCGCTGGAGGGCGGTGAAGGTGGAGATGCCCTCGGTCTCGACGACGCGGAAGTCCCGACCGCCGTGGATGACGAGCATCGGCGTCTTCCAGTTTTTCACGAAGTTCACCGGGTTGTGCTTCTCGTAGGCTTCGGGGTTTTCCCACGGAGTGCCTTTGTGGTCCCATTCGGGGAACCATAATTCCTCCGTGTCGAAGTAGGCCGCGCGCTCGCACAGATTGCCGTCGTGGCAGACCAGGCAGCGGAAGCGGTCGGGCCAGTTGCCGGCGATCCAGTCGATCATGTAGCCGCCAAAAGAGGCGCCGAGCGCGGCGACGTGATCGGCGTCCATCCACGGGTATCTCTTAGTCGCGGCAGCAAGTCCCTTTTGCAAGTCCTCCAACGGCTTGCCGCCCCAGTCGCCGCGGATCGAGTCGCAGAAGGGCTGGCCGTAGCCGGTCGAGCCGTGGAAATCGATCATGACGGCGGCGTAGCCTGCACCGGCGTAGGCCTGCGGGTTCCAGCGATAGTGGAAGTCGTTGCCGAAGGAGCCTTGGGGGCCGCCGTGGATCAAAAAGGCGACGGGGTATTTTTTCGAGACGTCCAAGTCGATCGGCATGACGACGTAGCCGAAGACTTTTTCGTCGTTCCAACCGGCGAAGGAAAATTGTTCCGGCTCGCCCATTTTCGCGGTGGCGAGTATTTCGGCGTTAATCTTTGTGATGGGTTTGGCGTCGGTGCCGTCGAACTTGACGCTGTAAAGCTCCGCCGGAGACCGCAGACTGTTCATCGAGTAGATAATACGATCGCCCGCGAGTTCGGGGCCGCTGATCGAACCCTCCCAGACGACGCTCTTGGCCTCACCGTTCATCGCGTCGACGGCGAAGAGAGACTTCTGGCCGACGTTTTGGGCGGTCGTGAAGATCTTTCCAAAGGTCGACCAGACGATCGCGTCCGCCGAGCGGTCCCACTTGTCCGTCAACGGACGGGGCGTCCCGTCCGGCCAGGGCATCAGCATGATCGTCTGCTTGTCGGCCTCGTAACCGGGACGCGACATCGCCAGGTACGCCAGAATCCTGCCGTCGGGCGAGAAGACCGGGTGGGTGTCGGTGGCCTTGTTGGCGTCGGTCAGGCATTTCGGCTTGGCCGAACCATCGACGGGGACGACGAAGAGGTCCAGGTCCGTGGACCAGGCTTCCTCGCGGCCGCCGTCGCGGGAGGTAAAGACGATCGATTTGCCGTCCGGCGTGAAGGCGATTTCCTCCGGTCCGCCGAAGGGTTTGGTGGGGACGTCGATGTCCAAGCCTTTGGTGACGTCCACGGCCTCCTTGCCGTCCAGCGCGCGGACGAAGAGGTGCGACCGGCGACCGTCCTTCCAGGTGTCCCAGTGGCGGATGAAGAGGTGATCGTAGATGCGGCCCGTCGCTTTTTGCTTTTCAATTTTGTCGAGGCGATCCTTCGTCTCGGCGGGCGAGGCGTCGGGAAAGACTTCCATGCTGTATGCGATGAGCTTGCCGTCGGGCGAGACGACGAGGTTGCCCACGTCGAGCGGCTCGCTGGTGACTTTCTGCGCCTCGCCGCCTTCGACGGCGATGCGCCAGACCTGCGACGAACCCGATCGGGTTGAGATGAAGAGGATGGACCTACTGTCCGGCGTCCAGCGAGGGTTATTGTCCGCATCGGGATGGGTCGTAAGCCGCCGCAGGCCCGAGCCATCGACGCCGACAAGCCAGAGGTCCGTCCGGCCCTTGTTGGCCTCCAGGTCGGTCGTTCGCAAGACGAAGACGATCCGCTGACCATCGGGGGAAACCTGATGGTCGCTGATCCGCTCCATCGCCAGCATGTCATGGATTGAGAAGGGATGCGGGTCGTCGGCGAAGACCGACGGGTTGACGCAGAAAATAAAGAAACCGAAAAATGCTGCAACGTGTTTACGATTCATGCGAGTCTCCTGATCGCCGACAAGCGGTTTACTGAAGGTCGCGGATTCTATTGAAATGCTCGCGGGGTAAGCAACCCCACCCTAACCCTCCCCATCGTAAAGGGAGGGAATGCGGGGCAACCCGTCCTATCGGCGGATTCGCATTACAATCCATCGCGGCCAATAGGAGTTCCGCGTGTCGTTGCGATCCATTCGGCGATGGTTCACCAGACAGGCGCTGGCCGTCGGGCAAGCCACCGCGCCGCTGCTCCCTGACCGGGCGATTTCCGGCGTCGAGTGGACGATGCGCCGATTGTCGCCGCATCTTCCGATCCTGTCGCCGCTCGTCGCTGAGAATATGCGTTCGGCGGGCGTGCATAGCGACACCGCGGTTCGAGCGTACTTCGCCCAAGTGTCGCAGCATTTTGCCAACGGGCTTCGCGTTTTTCGATGGACGCGGCAACCGGAGAAGGTCGCAGCGCTGGCCCGGGCGCAGATCGATTTGGACACGACCATCGATTACATACGCGAGGCGCACGCCACCAGGCGTGGGGCCATCGTTGCACCGGCTCATACTTGCAATTACGTGCTCACGCTGGCTCGGCTCGCGCAAGCGGTCCCTATCTGCATCTACCTGCGTTGGTCGGAAGACCGGCGTAAGGTGCAAATGAAGCAGCAGTGGTGTCAGGCCGCCGGGCTGCACGTCGTACTCGAGCCGCCTAGCGCGTCGAACCCGACGAGCCGCGCCGCCGCGTGCGTGGAGGTGTTGAAGACGGGCGGGATTTTGGCCATGACGCCGGACATTGCACAGAAGGATCAGGAAGGCGTGGAAGTGCGGCTGCTCGGGCGATGGATTCGGCTGCCGACCGGCGCGGCGTCCATCGCCATGTTAGCGGAGTCGCCGATGATTCCGTTATTCGGCCGGTTGATCGACGGCGTTCAGCAGCTTTATGCCGAGCCGCCAATTACCGTTGAACACCTGTCGCGAGCAGACGGCGGGCGCAAAGTAGCGGTGCAGCGGGCGATGCAGCAATGGACCGACGGTTTTGAGAAGTTCTTGCGCGAGTGTCCGCAGGCGTGGTTTCTCTGGGGCGACAGCCGGTGGACGCGCGTGTTTCGGTGCGATCCGCGGTATGTTGAGGACGAAACGCCAAAACGACAAAACGCCAAAACGCCAAAACAAGAAATGGGAGGAGTCTTGTGATTGCCCTCCTCCTGTTGGCCGCCGTTCCGATCGTCATGTGGGCCGTGCAGACGGTGCAGCTTCGCCGGGCCGGTCTGCCGATCCGATGGCGGATTGATGCCGACGGGGCACCGAAAAACATCCGAACCGGCGGGCGAATTGTCACGCAGGTTTCTCTCTTAGCCGTCATCGTGATCTATCCTCTGACGAGAGGCGAGGGCATCGTCGGCTATTATCGTTCGCTGTTGCCCGGCGGGCCGGTCATGCTTCAATTCGTCCACGGCGCGGCTGTGGTGACTTTATTCTTGTGCGTTCTTTTCAGCGTCTGGCTGGGGACGCAGCGGCTCGAGATCGACGTCCATCATTCTCGAAAGAAATGGATCCGCCGCCTCGTCCTGCTTTTGCCGACGGCGCTGTTCGGAGCGTTTGTCGAGGAGCTTCTCTTTCGTGGAGTCCTCCTCGCGGACCTTTTACGCTCGACGATGATCTCGGTTCCCAGCGCGATCATGATCGGCGTATTGATCTTCGCGGTTGCGCATTACGTCCGCGCCGTCAAGCGGCGTTGGACCTTTCCGGGGCATGTGATGCTTGGGCTGCTCCTGTGCATCGCGTTTGTGCGGACGCGCACCCTTTGGCTGCCGGCCGGTCTGCACGCCGGGGGAATCCTCATGATCATGGGCTTCCGGCCATTCGTTCGTTATCGCGGACCCGCTTGGATCACGGGGGCGAGCATCTTTCCCTTCGCCGGCGTTGTCGGCATCGCGGGGCTGGCCCTGTTGACGGCGTTTGTCAACCGATACTATGGGCCGCCATGAGCGATTCCGATTCGACCCACTCGTGCGCAATCCGACTCCCGGCCCATAAAACAGAACAGCAAAAGCTGGAAGTCGCGCTGGGCTCCCCTGCCTGGGCGGTGGCCGCGAAGTTCTTGCCGAAGGACGACGACGAATTGAACGCGGAGCTTTGCGCCGGGAAATTCAAGCAGGTCGTCTTCGCCGATCTCGATTCTTTATTGGAAATGATGTGGAAAGGCGAGGTGGACCTCGACCGGTGGCAAAGCGCCGGCGTACACGTCGATCTTGTTTCACCGCCGAGCGGTCCGACGAACGGTTGGCATGAGATGGCTCGCACCGTCCACCGAAGTTACACGCGCTGGAGAGGCGAGCAGAGAAGGCGGCAGATCGTGGCGGCGGTCATCTTGAGCGCCGTAGCGCTCCTGGCGATGGCTGCACTTTTTCTGCTGATCCCGCCGACCCGATGACGAGCCGGCGGGACCTCTGCGGGATCGAAAGGCGACCGAATGCCCGCCAACGTCGCCCTCAAACACCTGACGACTTCAGCCTTCGCTACTCCCACCTCCCGAGGTCGCCTTCGAGCGCAAGCGCTTAATCCATAGGGTCCCGCGAACCTCCTTGTATGCGCTCGCATTGACTTCAAAGGCGCCGGAACCACCGGCCTTGTAAGGACCGATCCATCCGTCCGGCGCGTTATTTTCGCCGCCGGTATCGTGAACGGCGCTGACATGACCATCCGCAAACAACACGTTGGTAAAGCCTCCAAGGTAGTCGCCCCGCTTTGGATTGTGGACCGGCGCGAAGTCGTTGATTTCATGCGCCTTTTCACCGCTCACGCCGCTGATAACGCTGAAATCCACCGCCATGCCGTCAGTGAAAGACTCCACCGTAAAATCGCCCGCGTTGACCACCTTTTCGTCCGCGAACTGGTTGATCGTCGATGCGATCGTCGAATCGACTGAGGCATCGGCCCCGTCACCAGCACGAGAGTCGCCGATCAAGGCGACCTGGTCCGGCGTGGTCAGCATGTTGGCGAAATGGTTCTGGTTGAGGGGGCCATCGCCGTCAAGCGGTGATTTCGCCGGGTCATCGGAATTACCGTTATTTCCATAGCCGTCTGCGGCCGTGGGATCACCTCGCACCAGATGCCACGACGTGGCGTAATTGGTGTTGTACCCCTTCGCCCAAAACTCGGCGGATTGCGGTCCGACCGGCACGATGGGAACATCGTGTGGACGCAAAGGGTTGCTAGACCCGGTCGTCGAAGCGCCGGTGTAATCCCCGACTTTTTCATTGATCCTCCAGCGATTGCTCGGGCAGAGCATTTTGCCCGGGGCCCCCACTTTCAGATTAATGACATCCGCCACCCAGCCGTGGTCGCGGACGTCGCCGTCACGCAGGTGGTCGAAGGCGCCGGAACACATCGCTCCCTTGCCGTCCTGACTGGCGTAGATGTGCAGCGCGCTGCCGAAGGATCGCAGGTTTCCCGCGCACGCCGATGCACGACCGGCATCCCGCGCCTTGCCCAACGCGGGGAGCAAGATGCTCGCCAGGAGCGCGATGATGGAAATGGTCACCAACAATTCCACCAAGGTAAAAGCCCGGGATTTGTGGTGGTTCTTCTTCATGGCTCAAGACTCCTTCCTTCGAGACACCGTTGTGGGGATGTCGTGGACCGTCCACGCTCGACCGCTGGAGTGGGACGGTAGAGGAGGTTTGTTAGGGGCTGATTAACAAGGCGTTTAAGCTTGATGATAAGTGAGTTAGAGTTTCGTTTGGGCCATGAGCGGGGTTGGCCTGACGGAAACTCAAAAGAGGCCGGAGAGGATGGCGACGAAGGCCCCCCCATGCGGAGGGAGACTTGAACCACCGCGTGATACTGCCGAAGGAGGGACTTGAACCCACACCCCCTTGCGGGGACCGGATTTTGAATCCGGCGCGTCTGCCAGTTCCGCCACT
>CAYMXF010000217.1:0-5841 GCA_964393935.1 uncultured Planctomycetaceae bacterium | reverse complement strand
CGCCGACGATATCGACCGCTTCGGGCATGTCCTTGGTCCGGTAGTGGATGTGGCCCAGATCGACCGGTAGCTCGCCGATCAGGCAGTTGAGCAACGTGCTTTTTCCGCAGCCGCTGCCGCCCATGATGACGATCGTCTCGCCGCGATGGACGTCGAAGGTCACGTCGTTCAAAACGGTGACCTGCTCGCCGCCGGAGTTTCGGAACGACTTGCGGAGGTTTTGGATGGAGATGACGGCGTCCTGTTCTTCGTGCATCTTCCTTGCTCGTCCACGTCAGAAGCCTGAGCGATCATCCACCGATGAACGCAGATGGACGCGGATCATACCAGAAAAGATGGAAGTGGAAGCCAACTTGAAGGCGGCCGAATGAGAAGCGGCCGACGGGCATGGCGATTTTTGGCGCCGATGCCCGCCGACCGCCTCAAGGCCTCCGAACGCTACTGGCACATTAACTGGTCGATGAGAGGCTGGATGTCGAGGGCATCGACGTTGCAGTCGTTGTTCAGGTCCGCCCGCGGGCGACCCTGAGAATCAACGGCCACGCAGGCCGGGTTGCAGGGGCACACGTCCTGAACATCGGGTACGCCGTCGTTGTCGTCGTCATCGTCGCAGGCGTCGCCCTGCCCGTCGCCGTCGCAGTCGGCTTGGTCGGGGTTGGAGACGGTTGGGCAATTGTCGCAGGCGTCGCCGACGCCGTCGTTATCGCTATCAAGCTGGTTTGAGTTCGGCGTGTTTGGGCAGTTGTCGCAAACGTCTCCGACTCCGTCGCTTTCGGCGTCCTCCTGTCCGGGATTCGCGACGGTCGGGCAGTTGTCCATACAATCCGCAATGCTGTCGCCGTCGGAGTCCAAACTGTAGACATGACAAGCACCAGCATTCCAGATCAGTTGCAGACTGCCATTGGGCGCCTTGGCGAGAACGTAAAGATTGTCGCTCGAGTCGATCGCCACCCGCTGCGGAGCCATGCCATTGAAGGCCGTCGGTAGGAGTTCGGAGACCCATGATGAGCCCGTGTACCAGTCGTGCCAGACCTGCGACGTGGAGGTGTCGATGGCGAAGAGGTGGATGTTACCGACAGAATCGATTGCCAAATCGGCGCGGCCATAGCGAGGGGCGTTAACGATCGCCCACGAACCTCCGACGCGCTTGGCGTATTCCCTCACTCCGGTCGTCTCGTTGCTGATCACAACATGAGGCGTTCCGACGGCGTCCAACCGCAGTCGGGCGTTGTCGCCGGTAGAGATGGTCTGTGTTGTCCAGCCGCCGGTTGCGTTCGTTGCGTAATGTATGCTATTCGCGTCCTGGTCGTAGTAAACCATGTGTGCTCTGTCGGCGGCATCGACTTCCATGTCGGCTCCTTTCCCGACGCCGTCGGGTCCGTTCTGGGTTTCCACTGTCGAGAGCGCCCATGTGTTCGCCCCGGTCCTAATGGCATGGCGAGCGATTCGGTTCGTGAAGTAACCGACTTGCGGTACGTCGCTCGCGCCGAGGTCGAGTCCAGGTTCGAATCCTCCGAACGGTGGTAGGCTTAGCGATTCGATTGTCTCGGCGCTCCAAGATGATCCATCGTATTTGCCGATTGCAAACCTGTAAGTTTGCGTGCCGCCGTCGTAGGAAGACCAGGCAACTCGGGGAGTACCATCACTCGCGATGGCTAGGTCGGCGAAATTGACCGTTCCGGTTCCGGTTATTTCGGTGATGGGGGTCCAAGTTGTGCCATTCCATCGCGTGAAGCGAAGGCGGTCTGAGCTTCCGGGAGTCGGATAGCCCCACAAAACGACCGGACGATTCGCGTTATCGATAGCCAGTCCGTCGCCGCTTCCAACTTGGCTGTCGATCTGGTAGGCGAACCATGTGTCGGCCCGGACGGCGACAGGGTGCGCTACTGGGAGGAGGAGACTTCCGATTGCAATCAGAATCGAGACGCGTTGCATGATTCATCACCTCGCGAAGAAGAGACCATCAGCCGTCAGCTATAAGCCAGCGGCCTCCTCCTCGTAAATGAAAGGCTGCACGACCGGCAAATACTGTGTCACCGGTACACACCTGATTCCGGCGAAAGAGGAGTTTCTTTCTGTAAAAATGCGAAGCATTGGACCTGGGATGGGGGTGCTGCGAAGCGGTCTTTGTCGTTAGCGCACGGTTAGTGCGGCAATCTCGACCGCATTGCTTATCAGGGGATCGGGCAGGCGAGCGTAATCTCGCTCAGCGTATTCTGGCGTAGTCGCGGCCATATAGGCAAGGCGGACGGAAATGCTACGCGTACCGGGTAGTGCGCTTGTGGGAATGTCGTCGAGTCGAACCGAACGAACAAAGCGGCCGAACGCTCCCGGTGCTTTCCCCGGTTGGCCATGATACAAAAGAACCATAACCGGTCCGACAACCAGGTAGAGTTGATTGATCTCCCCGCGAGGCTCGGCGACTGTACCACTGACCGGGTTTTCTGTGTTGAAGGCCTGAAACGCGCCGGAAACGATAATTTGATCTTCCAGAAGGCGAGTCTCAAGATCAAAAAAGCGAAATCTTGCATACTGCGTGGGAAGATTGAGAACGTAATCCTCGCCCGCGCGATGATTCCGGTGTAGCGAGAGCCGAAAGTCGCGGTATCCAACAGGAGCTTGCCTTCTTTCAGACCCATCATATGGCGGTTGCGCGAACCTTTGCTTTGCCGGGTCTTGTCTGTCGAACCACCACTTCATCCCCAAGGCTGAAGCTGATAGACCTGCCAATGTGCTGACTGCAATGCCTAGCAAGGCTCTACGTCTACTCACAACGCTCGGATGCGGTTCAACACATCTCGCCAGTTGTTGCCGAACTTCGTCGATTTTCACGGGGCGACGTGTGGGGTCCGGATGGCAGAGCCGGTTGATGAGGCCGCGCAGACAGGTCAGGGTGCGAACATCCACAGCCGAGGGCGGCTGTGCCACACTTGGCTCCAAATCCCCCGGCCATTCGGGGAAGGCCGAGGCGGGGAGGCCGGTGGTCATTTCGTAGAGGACCTTGCCGAAGGCGTAGAGGTCGTCGGGCTTGCCGTCGGGCGGGAGGTAGCCGCTGGTACCGATGGATTCGTCGCCGGCCTCGCCGACCAGGCCGATGTCGGCCAGCTTCAGCACGCCGTCCACGAAGAGGATGTTCGTGGGCTTGATGTCTCGGTGTTGGATGCCGGCCTTGTGCAGGTGCTCGATTGCGGCCAGAAGCCGGACGGCGTAGTCCAGAACTTGATCGACCGGCAGACGGCCTTTTCGGCGAAGCACCTCGGACAACGTTCGAGGTCGATAGTCCGCCGGGCGAAAGGGTTGCGCGCCGCCGGCGTGGTCGGCGATTTCCATGACGTAGTAGACCAAGCCTTGAGGGCTTGGGGCTTGAGGAGACGGACCCTCACCCTGACCCTCTCCCTGGGAGGGAGAGGGGGAAATTGTGCAGAGGCCGGTCTTATAGACCTGGATCAGATGCGGGTGGCCCTGGGCGCGCGTCTGATAGGCGTGAAGACCTTCCAACTCACGGTTGGCAAGCTGGGCCTGATGCTTTCGCACTCGCCCTCCGCCGTCGAGCACTTTGATCGCCCGAAACAGTCCGGCCAGCGGCTCTTCAGCGAGCCAGACCGTGCCGAATGCGCCGCGACCGATGACTTTAAGCAGGCGATAGTCGGCAACGCTCGGGGGAACTTCCGCGGGCAGACGCGCGCGGGGCAGCCCCATCGTCGTCGCCGCGATCGAGGTCGTAACGTCCGGGGCGCTCATGGCCCGAGGCTCCCCTCCCCACAGGCGCCATGATAACAGTCCGACACGACGGGATCAATCGGGCAGGCGGTCGTGCAATTGGTCCGCGAGCGGCTTGACCGTGCCGCGAGCGTGCGAAAGCTCGATGATCTCGGCGACGAGGGCGGCGTCATGGCGGGCTTGCTCCAGCCTTTCGCGGCAGTGGAGGCAGCGCTCGAGGTGGGCTGTCAGGCGGCCGTTCGGTGCGGTTGCCGAAGACGCGAGTTGCTCGATCTGTTCGTCGCTCAGGCAGCGCATGGTCTCACTTGTCCTCCACGGCCAGCTCGCCGACGATCTGGCGCAATCGCTGGAGCTGGCGCGTCTTGCTGATGTAGACGACGTTCGCGCTGACGCCCAGAAAGGATGCGACCTTGGCCGGGGGCCACCCCTTTAGCGCGTAAAGATCGAACGCTTGATAGGTGTCGGGATCGCTCTCGGTCCGCAGGATTTCCATCGCGTCGCCGAGTCGTTGGAGCTGCCATTCGCGTTCGAAGGCTTCGAGTTGATCGTCGGGGGCTGACGGCTCACGCGAATCGCCGCCATGCTCGTCGCCGGACGAGGCGTCCAAGGAGGCTTCTCGCCGCCGGGTCAGCAGCTTTCGCGTTTTGTTCATCATGATGCCGCCGAGCCAGGATTTGAGGCGTGCCCGCCCGCGGTCGTACTCGCCGGCGCGGTATTTCTGCACGAAGATCGTCATCGTATCGGAGACGGCGTCCTGGGAGTCGGCGTCGGACAGGCCGATGCGCTTGGCGTAGGAAAGTAGCATCGGCGTGTAGCGCGCGTAGAACCGCCGCCAGGCGTCTTGGTTGTCCGGCTCGGCGAGGCCGGCGAGAAGGGTTGTGCTGGTCTGCGTGAGCATGGCAAAAGTATACCGCTACTGATTCCCGTAGCGGCTGTGTTTCTTTCGCGACAAAACGGAAGAAACTCCCAAGAGAAACCCCACCCTAATCCTCCCCTTCTTAAGGGGAGGGAATAGGAACTATGCGCGGAGCATTTTGCGGAGGACGGTGGGGAGGATGCCGCCGTTGCGGTAGTAATCGATTTCGACCGGTGTGTCGATTCGGACGGTCGCGCGGAATTCCTTTTGTTTCTTGTCGTCGGACGCGCGGGCGATGATCGTTACCTTGGACAGCGGCTTGAGCGCGTCGGATAGTCCCATGATCGTGTAAGTCTCCTCGCCCGTGAGGCCGAGCGTTTCTCGCGTTTCGCCCTTGTCGAATTGCAGCGGGAGGACGCCCATGCCGACGAGGTTGCTGCGGTGGATTCGCTCGAAGCTGACGGCGATGACCGCGCGGATGCCCAGAAGCAGCGCGCCTTTGGCGGCCCAGTCACGGGAGGAGCCGGCGCCGTATTCCGCGCCGGCGATGGCGATCAGCGGCGTGCCGTCGGTCTGATATTTCATGGCCGCGTCAAAAATGCTCATTTGCTCGCCGGTCGGGAGGTAGCGGGTCACGCCGCCTTCGGTGCCGGGGGCCAACAAATTCCGCAGGCGGATGTTGGCAAAGGTGCCGCGCGTCATCACGCGGTCGTTGCCGCGCCGCGCGCCGTAGCTGTTGAAATCCTTCGGCGAGACGCCGTGCTCCTGCAAATAATGACCGGCCGGGCTGTCGGTCTTGATCGAGCCGGCGGGCGAGATGTGGTCGGTCGTGACCGAGTCGCCGACCATGGCGAGCGCGCGGGCGTCGGCGATCGGTTGGATCGGCCGCGGCTCGCGGCTGAGGTTGATGAAAAACGGCGGCTCCTGGATGTAGGTGCTGGCCTCGTCCCACTGATAGGCCTCGCCTTTGCCGACGGCGATGCGGTTCCACTTTTCATTGCCGTCGAAAACGTTCGCGTACTGTTTCTTGAACATCTCCGGCGTGAGGCTCTTGGCAACGGCCTCCGTGACCTCTTGCTGCGACGGCCAGATGTCGCGGAGATAGACGCTCTTGCCTTGCTGGTCGGTGCCGAGCGGCTCGGTGTCGAAGTTGATGTCGGCTTTGCCGGCGAGTGCGAAGGCGACGACGAGCGGCGGCGAGGCGAGGTAATTCGCCTTTACAATCGGATTGATGCGGCCTTCGAAGTTTCTATTCCCGGATAGCA
>CAYMXF010000216.1:0-5910 GCA_964393935.1 uncultured Planctomycetaceae bacterium | reverse complement strand
TCGCCGACGCCGCTGGTCCGCAGCGGACGGCGGCTCCTCATCGCCGCGATCCTGCAAATCACCGCGACGACGCTCATCGCCGCCGGCGCGATCCGGGTAGGCTCCAACATTCCCACGATCGCCGGCCTCGTCCTCGGCGTCGCCGTCGCGCTCTCCAGTACGGCCATTGTTCTCAACCAGCTCAGCGAGCGCCGCCAGACGGAATCGACCGGCGGCACGATCATCACGGGCGTCCTGCTCCTTCAGGACGTTTTTGTCATCCTGCTCATGCTCTTCCTCCCGCTCTTCGGCAAGGCGGCGGGTGGCACCGGCTTCCAGCCGGTGAAATTCGATGGTCATGTGGCGATGAGAGGCCTCCTCTCCGTTGCCGCACTTGCTAGCGTAGTCGTCATCGCAAAATTCGCCCTGCCGATCGCGCTTCGACTCGTCGTGCGCTGGGGCGGACGGGAACTCATCACGCTCTTCGCCGTGGTCATGGCCAGTGCGGGCGCATGGCTCGCGGCCCGCGCCGGTTGGTCCCCGGCGCTGGGAGCGTGCATTGCCGGATTGCTGCTTTCGCAAACGCACCTTTCTCATCAACTCTTCGCGGAGATCGTCCCCTTCCGCGACGTCTTCAACGCCCTCTTCTTCATGTCGATGGGGATGCTCGTCGACCTTCCCGCCGTGGCCGATCATCTGCCGCTGATCGCCGTCGCCATCGTCGTGACGTTGATCCTCAAATGCCTCATTGCCGGCGGCGCGGTCATGGTGGCGGGGTGGCCACTCCGATTGGGGCTCTATGTCGGCCTGGGCCTCTGCACGGTCAGCGAGTTCGGCTACGTCATGGCCCGCGAAGCCGATCGCCTCGGCATCCTTCCCCAGGGCGTGATGGCCCACCTCGTCGCCTATACGGTCGGGACGATGATGCTCGGCGCGATGATCTTTCCCGCGGCGGATTGGCTCGCCGATCAGATCTCCCGACTTTGGAAGCCGCGCCAGATTCTGCCGGCTTCTGATTCGGACCGTTCAAGCGGCTCGTCATCGCTCGAACAGCACGTGATGATCATCGGCTACGGTCTCAACGGACAAAATCTCGCCAAGGTCTTGCGGGCGACGAAGGTTCCCTACTGCGTGATAGAGATGAACCACAGCCTCGCCGCGCTAGCGCGCGAACAAGGCGATCGTGTTCTGATCGGCGACGCAGCGAGGATGGCGATTCTCGAGCACGCCGGTATCGCCACGGCCCGCGCGCTGGTCATCGCCATCAACGACCAGCAGGCCACGCGCCGGATCGTCGTCCAAGCCCGTGCGGCCCGGCCCGATCTCTACATCCTCGCACGCACGCGCTACACGACCGAACTCGACGTGCTCCACGCTCTCGGCGCACAGGAAGTCATTCCCGAGGAGTTCGAGACCTCCATCGAAATTTTCTCGCACGTCCTCAAGCACCTGGGAATCCCCGACAACATCATCGAGGCCCAGGTCACGATAATCCGCTCCGGGCGCTATGGCATGCTCCGCGGTCGGCCCGCCGCGGTCCGACCGGCGGACCTGATCGGCATGTTGGAAGCGACGGCGACGCAGACGTTTCTCTTGGAATCCGGCAGTCCCGCTTGCGGACGGACGATCCGCGACATCGATCTTCGCGCGAAATGCGGCGCGACGATCATCGCCGTCGTGCGTAGCGGCAAACCGATGACCAACCCCGGCGCGGATTTCCGGTTCGAATCCAACGACGTGCTGGTGCTCGTCGGAGGTCACAAGCAACTCGACGAGGCGAAGGCGCTCCTGTCGCCATTATCGATTTCTGGATAGACGTGGGACACGCTGGTATAATAGAAGCGAGGTGGCCCATGACCAACGAGTCCACTGGAGTTTATGAGAAAGACGGCGATTGGTACGTGGGCTATTGTCCGGAATTGCCGGGGGCCAACGGCCAGGGCAAGTCGTTGGAGGAATGCCGCGAGAGTTTGGCCGAGGCGATCAAGTTAATCCTCGAGGATCGTCGCGTGGATGGATTAGCCGGGATACCGCCGGACGCGATTCGCGAAACGGTAGTCATCCATTGAAGCGAAACGCCCTTCTTCGTCAACTTCGTCAATTCGGTTGCATTCTGTAGCGTGAAGGCTCGCGGCATTCGCTTTGGATGAATCCAAATACCGGAGTGGTCGAAGCCGTCCCCAGACATGCCGAGATTCCTGAGCGGTTAGCTCAAAAGATACTCCGCCGTCTCGGCGTTTCCGCTCAGTGACGACGAATCTTTCGACGGCTCGTCCTTCACCGCGTTTGACCGTCGTTTACACCACGCGTACCTTTCCGCACATGTCCCAACCGCAGATCGAACTGTTCCGCCACTCCGACGGCTACCCTGCCCGCGTCCGCTGGTGGCGCGCCGAGCGGCCGCGGGGGGCGGTGCTTTATCTGCACGGCATCCAATCCCACGGCGGCTGGTATGAAACGTCCGGCACGATGCTTGCCGAGCGTGGGCTGACCGTGCTCATGCCGGATCGTCGCGGCAGCGGGCTTAATCAGCAGGATCGCGGCCACTGCGAATCCGTTGAGCGCTGCATCGATGACGTACGGGAACTGCTCGACGTGCTGCTCCGCGAGACGGGCCAGCCGAGCGCGCACCTCGTCGGCGTAAGCTGGGGCGGAAAATCAGCGGTGGCCGCAACGGCGGCGATGCCCCAGCAGGTGCGATCGCTTTCGCTCATTGCCCCAGGGTTTTTTGCCAAGGTCGATCTGCCCGCGGTGGAAAAATTGCGCGTCGCGTTCTCGCTCGTGAACAATCGCAAGCGCATGTTCGACATCCCGCTCAACGATGCTCGCCTCTTTACCGGCAATTCCGAGCGCATCCGCTACGTCGAAGAGGATTCGCTCCGCCTGATGGAAGTCTCCGCGACGTTTCTCGTGGCCTCCCGGCAACTCGACCGCCGAGCGCGTAAGTTGGCCGACTCGCCTTGGCGCGGATCGGTTCACCTCCTGCTCGCGGGTCGCGACCGGATCATTGAAAACGAGAAAACGTCCGAGTGGCTGCGCGCGCTGCCATCGCCCGAACGGCAAATCACGCAATACCCCGACGCGCATCACACGCTCGAATTCGAATCCGACCCGACATCGTTCTTTAAAGACTTGTGCGACTGGATCGTCGCCCGTTGCGAAGCCGCAACGCACCCGCACAAGACAGGATCATGATGACCAGACTCTGCGGCTCCGGCACCGACACGTGGCCGGTCTCGAAATGGGTCGTGGCAAACCCCGTCGGGTCCAGCGCGAAGCCCTCCGTCTGGTCGCCGGGCGTGATACCCAAGAGCAGATCGGTCTCGCCGTCGGCATCGGCCCTAAAATGAAGCGTCGCCAGCAAGATGTTAGACCCGCTGACGCTGTCAGGAAATGCCAGGCCCGCAAGCTTATCGCCGTCCGGCGTAGGGACCGCAAACCACGACGGACCGATCGCAGGGTCGGCGATCTGTGAGATCACCCCCGGCGTCGCCACCGTGACATCCAGCCCCCAACCGACGACCGGCGCGTTAATGTCCGCTACCACGTCGATCTCGAAGTCGTGGCCCAAGATGATTTCCGATAGGGCGGGATCGAAACGGACGCAAACATCCTGCATGCAAATGTCGGCCTGGGCCGCGCGGCTCGACCCGAACGCCATACCCATGATGGTGAAGAGAATCGCCCTCCGAAATGACATGACCCTTTCTCCTCTCGCTGAGGCCACTTGGCCGCCCCTCTAGTATATACCGGGCCGCCGCCAATAACCATTGATCGAGCCGCCCCTATAGGCCAAATATCGCTTTTTTGCGGTGATTCTCAAAAAAAGACAGACCGTCATCGAACCCAAGAAGGAGCGGCGCGTGACCCCACCGCCCTACCGCCGGCGCGCGGAGAAAGGCGACGATCATGATGATCCTTTACAACCCGACGGGCATGTCGCAGGGCCATCCTGAGTTTGCCGGATAAGAACAGCCGGGATGCTCCGTGTATCAATTCACGCGGATGTACTGAGACGATGGGTTCCCCATCAAGATGGGGATGAAACCGCCGAAAACTGCGCCGGATCGAGTTTTCTAAAGAGGACCTCCGGCACGGGGCCTAGGGTATGGCCGACCGGCAACAGCTCCGTCGCGTGTGGCCACGTCCACTGCTCGCGCGGCACATTTAGAGAAATGCGAATCTTTTCCGCCGCAAACGGAAGAAACGGCTCGAGGAGCACACCCAGCGTCCGCACGGCTTGAATACACGTGTGGATCGTCGTGGCCGTGCGGTCCTTATCCGTCTTGCGGCTGGTCCAGGGGGCCCGCGTGTCGATGTAGCGGTTGCAATCGCGGAAGACATCCATGATCCGCGAGAGCGCGGCCTTGAAATGAGCCGACTCCAAATGCTCCGCGACTTGCTCCGGCAGCGCCCTGAGAGTCGCGAGCAATTCCGCTTCCAAGGCTTCCGACTTCTCCGCCGGCGGCACTTTGCGCTCGAAATCATCCGTGACGATCTTTTGCCAGCGATTGACAAAATTACCAAGCGTCGCGATCAACTCCGAATTGTTCCGCTCGATGAATTCGTCGAAGCTCCACGCCGTCCGCTGGCTCTCCGGGGCGTTGATCGTCAGGTAATAGCGCAAGGGATCGGCGTCGAACGTTTGGAGATAATCCTGAATCCAGATGGCCGTCCCGCGCGACTTGCTGATCTTCTCCTCCTCCTTGCCGGGGAACTTGATGTTGAGGAACGCGTTCGCCACGACGTTCGCGGGAAGCTGGTAGTGACCGCGGCCCTTGGGACCGGTGTACGCGCTGCCCCGCTCGGATACTTCCTTCGCCGTGAACTGCGTGCCCAAAAGCATCGCCGGCCAGATCAGCGCGTGAAAGACGATGTTGTCCTCGCCGATGAAATGAACGATCTTGCAGTCGGGGTCCTGCCACCAGTCCGCGTATTTTTGCCAATCGCCGTTCTGCTTTTGGCACAGCGCCGCCGTGAAGCTGACGTAACCGATCGGCGCGTCGAACCAGACGTAGAGCACCTTGCCCGCCGCGTCGGGATCGTCCAGCGGCACCGGCACGCCCCACGTCAGGTCGCGCGTCATCGCCCGCTCAGGCAGGCCGGTCTTGATCGAACCGAGCGCGAAGTTCGTGACGATCGGCCGCCAGTCCAGCGACGTCAGGCTGAACCAATCGGCCAGCATCCCTTGGAATTTGTCTAGTTGTAGATACCAGTGCGTCGTCGTCCGCCGTTCGGGCGTCGTGCCCGTGATCGTGCTCTTGGGATTCACCAGCAGCATCGGGTCGATGCCGTTGCCGCATTGTTCGCATTGATCGCCCAGCGCCGCCGGATTGCCGCACGGCTTGCCGTCCGGCAGCTTGTGGTAGCAAGTGCCCGTGACGTAGCGGTCCGGCAGGAACTTGCCGGCCTTCGCGTCGTAGAGCTGCTCGGTCGTCTTCTTCACGAAGTGCCCGTTGTCGTGAATCTTGCGGAAGAACTCCTGGCTTAGGCGGTTGTGGGTCTCGACGAAGTCCGGTTGGTGCGTGCCGCCGTAGATGTCGAAGTGGATGCCCAATCCGGCGAAATCGGCGGCCTGCTGCTTGTTGTAACGCGCCGAGAGTTCCGCCGGCGTCACGTTTTCCTTGGCCGCGGAAATCTCGATGGCCACGCCGTTATCGTCGCTGCCGCAGATGAACCGCACGTCCTCGCCGCGCGATCGGAGATAGCGAACGTAGATATCCGCCGGCAGGTACGCGCCCGCCAAATGGCCCACGTGCAGCCGCCCGTTGGAGTACGGCAGCGCGGCGGTGACAAGAAAACGACGCTTAGACATTTCTGCTTAACTCACGGCTTCGTATGCAGCGAGGTTGCATAAACTTCGTGCGGCGGATTCTAATGCCCGTGAGATCGTTATAACAGGGTTCAGGCGAAAACCGCCTCAACGAGCGA
>CAYMXF010000215.1:0-5975 GCA_964393935.1 uncultured Planctomycetaceae bacterium | reverse complement strand
GTGAACCCGCTGGGCGAGACGGTGCAATTCGAGTACGGCGACGTGCGCAACCCGCTGTTGGTGACGGGGACGTCGAATTACCCGCCGAACTGGTACCTGCCGCACCGGCACGAGGCGACGGCGCGGATCAACGCGCTGGGCAAGCGGTGGGAGTACGCGTATCAGCCGGTGGGTGCGCCGACCGTAGCGACCGACACGCTTCAGCGGGGCAACCTCGGGAAGGTGACCGATCCGCTGGAGAATGTGTGGTCGATGGAGTACGACGGCTACAACAATTTGACCAGAATCACGCAGCCCGACGGCGGGTCGGGCATCGTCACGGACATTGCCTACGCAAGTACGATCGACCACACGGTCCCAACGAAGGCGACGCTGCCGTCGGACCTCGGCCAGCCGGCCGTCGTGTTGATGGGTTACTGGGGGGAAGAGAGCTTGGGCAACGCGCGAGGCAAGCTCAAGAGCGTAACGGACGCGAACGGGGTGGAGACGCTGTTCCGCTACGACTCGCGGGGGCAAGTCAGTCGGATTGACGAAGGGCCGACCACCGTCGGAACCTGGGACAAGATATACACCTTCATGAACCGCAGCAAGGTGGGGTTGGTGTTGAGCTCGCGGCGTTACGGCCTGGAGATTGCGAACAACGGCGTCGATCTGGCGTCGGACGACCAACTCTGCGCCGAGCCGTCGGTGTGCCCGGTGGAAGGCGCCAAGATCGAGTTCGACTCCTGTACGTGCAGTTTCAGGGTGACGTGCGCGTGTGTCCATCCGTTTACGCCGCCCTGTCCTGAGCATGAAGATGACTGCGACGCCGGGAGCGGGGGCGCCGAGGAATCGGAGGCGACGGCGCTGAACGGGTACGTGATTCCGGGGGTGTGCCAGCCCTGGGGTGTTCCCAGCGCCTCGGGTGGAGGCGGCGGGCCGAAGCTCCAAGGGGAAACTGAGTTCCTCCGCGACGCGATGGGGCGGCCGACGAGCGTAACGTTGCTGAATGCGACCGACTCGTCGCATTATGGGCCGGGACCCAACGGCAGCGAGACGCTTCAATACGACGGGCTGGGGCGGCTGACGGCTCGGACGACGTTCACCGCAGAAGTGCGGGTCGGGGCGCAAGGGGGCAACCCGCCCGGCCTGAGTCGAGCGTTTCAATATGCCTACGACGACGTAAACGGGGTCTATACCCGGACGGGCCAGGACGGCGAGTCGACCGAGACCGACACGAATTCGGCGGGTCGGGTGATCCACGTCGAGCGGCATGCGCCGGGCGGGGCCGTGATTTTATCGGCAGACTACACGTATTATGCCAATGGGCTAGTTCATACCATCACCAACGGCAATGGTACCGTGGTAGAATATGAGTACGACGACGCCGAGCGGCTGCAGGTGATTCGGCACAAACAGTCGGCGTCGGGGACGACGATATTGGCGATGGAATATACGTACAACGAGCGAGGGCTGATCATCGAGACGGACGAGACCGTTCCGGGAAGTGGAATCGAGGCGAGCACGACTTACCAGTACGACCCGCGCGGACGGTTGATCGCGGAGCATCGCATCGGGCCGCACCCCTATTTCCTGGCCTATACCTACGACGCCGGCGGCAACCGCACGTCGAAAGTGCAGTTCGACCCGTGGACGGGGGCGACCGTGCAGACGACGGCTTATCATTACGATACCGACCCCGAGGATGTCGATTGCGACGGCAATCCTGACACGCCGCCCATTAGCCCGGCGAATTGCTACCATACCCGGAACAATCGCTTGATGTATTACGAGGTCTTCGACGCGGCGGATGAACTCGTCGAGCGGCTGGATTACAAGTACGAGAACTTCGATGTCGCGGCGGGGAACCCCAAGGAGATTATCCGCCGGCGGCCCGGCGAGATGACCTACAGCCTCACGTTGAAGTACAATCGCCAAGGCGAACTCTGGCTGGCGGCAACGCAGCGCTGGCCGGAAGGCGACCCTTCGTGCGCGAACGTGGAGGTGGTGCGGATCGACGAGTACCGCGGCAGCGGACAGGCCAGGACCATGCAGCGCCAGCGGCTGACCAACGGCGATCTTGGGAACATCAAGCCGGGCACGTCGAAGTGGTTCGACCACGCGGGGGATTCGATTTATTCGGACAACGACGTGGCCATCGGCAGCGATGAGCCCTACAATCTGACGCTCACGGAAAAGACGGCGCAAGAGCCGGGGATCGGCGAGGAAGACATGGCGACGACGGCGACGCGCTATCACCACGGCGATCAGGTCGGCAGCCTGCGGGCGGTCTCGGACGACACGGGAAGTGTCTCCGGCCGGGTCGTCTACACGGCCTTCGGCGAGCGGGTGTGGAGCGACGGCGCGGTCGGCACTCGCTTTCAGTATTGCGGCGCGTTCGGATACGAGACCGACGGAGCGGACAGCGACGATTGGGCAGCCGCTCTGCCGTTCGTGCATGTCGGGCATCGGTGGTACGACCCGAGCACGGGAAGATTTTTGCAGCGGGATCCGATTGGGATTGAAGGTGGATGGAACGTTTATATCTATGTCAACAACATTCCAATTGCATTAGTCGATCCAGAAGGACTTTGGTGGTTGGAGGACCTGTATCAAGGACTACCATTGGGCTTTCACGAATTCGTGGCCGGAGGCGGTCATATCCCCGTGCTCGATCCCGGCCCCGCACAAGATGTCGTGCAGACTACGGCCAACATTGTCTCGATAGCCGCCCCGTGTGGAGCGGCAGTTAGAACTATCACCATGGGTGGAAAAGCCGTACGTGCAGCTCAACAGGGCGGTCGAATTACACGTGGCCTATTACGCATCCGTCAATATATTCGCTATGACCGCGCGCATCACATGAAACCTCCTGGTTGGGATGGGCGCTGGATTCCATAAAGGTGTTGGTATGAACGAATTGCATTTCGTTTTGGAAGTGCCAGTTGAACCGTCGCGCGCTTTGAGGGCGTGGCCTCCGGGGCTCGCAAGGTTATTTATCATTCATGGGCCAACGCGTTCGAAAAAGATCACGGAAGATCGACTGATCTTCTTTGCACACTGGTTGAAAAAGCTACTTTCTGAAAAAACAAACAAGCTATATTCATACCCAATCAACGTTAACCTATCGGGCCGGCAGCTAAACGCATTCATGCAAGCTGCGAAGACTAATGGCGATGTTGTATGCATTGATGAGCCATTTCATTGGTTAATCGCATGTGAGAATACGGAGAGCCTCTTACACATCATGCGTCAGTCGGCATTTGAACGAGTCGTGTTTTGGGGGGATACAAACCCAGAAGAAGCCCGACGAATTGCTTTGCGAGCCGGCGCTCAGGGAGATTGCGGGGATGATCGGGACGATACCCCGTTCGCGCAGTTATGTACGAGTGACGTAGGGTTTATTTTTTATTCATTTACGCATGATAATCTAGAAGTAGTTGGGAATCGAGACTTCATTTTAAGGCGTTGTCTCCCACTGGTGGACCTCGAGGGACAGGCACCCCTCAACTCCAGAGGGACAGACACCCATTTCCGGTGATCCCACATGATCCACGGCAAACTCCGCACCGTCACCGACCCGGTCGATCGCGTGTGGACGCTGCTGTATCAAGACGAGTCCGATCCGAGGGGCTTCAGCGAGAACGGACCGGGGTTCTTCGCGGCCTTGCAGGACCCCAATTCGGCGTATGCGCCAACCCCCTCCTCCCCTCCTCCTTCATAAGGGGGAAGAATGGCAGACCCCGCCCGCATCCCTCTCGCAAGGGGGGGAATCGGTCATCTAATCGTGAAATAGACCGACACCGCGTAGTCGAACAGCTCCGGCGTGATGGTGAGCGGCTGGCCGGTATAGAGGCAGCGGTTCTTGACCTGTAGCAACAGATCGCGCGGCTGGCAGCAGCGGAACGGCCGCTGGTTCGTCTTGAAGTGCTTTTCGATCAAGTAATCGACCGCCGCCCGGCCCTGATCGTCGAGGGTAAAGCCCAATCCGGAGGCGACGAACTCGAACAGCTTGCGGAACACGGCCTCTTCAGGGTCCGGTACGTTGATCTTGTACGGGATGCGGCGGAGGAAGGCGTCGTCGCACAGCTCCTTGGGCTCGAGGTTCGTCGAGAAGATGATGAGCTGGTCGAACGGCACCTTGACCTTCTTGCCGTTGGGCAACGCGAGGAAGTCGAACCGCTTTTCGAGCGGCACGATCCAACGGTTAAGCAGCTCGATGGGCCTCATGCGCTGCCGGCCGAAGTCGTCGATGACCAGCGTTCCGCAATTGGACTTAAGCTGCATCGGGGCCTCGCAGGTGCGGCTGGCCGTGTTGAATTGCACCTCCAGCGCTTCCATCGTCAACTCTCCGCCCACGATGATCGTCGGTCTCCGAATCTTGACCCACCGGGCGTCGACAGGGTCCTTTTTGAGGATCGAGTCCTTTGGGACAGAGATCTCATCGTGGATCGCGGGGTCAAACAATTTGATGATGAGCCCATCGACGATCAGGCAGCGGGGGATGAAGATTTCGTCGCCGAAGCATCGCGTGATCCGTTCGGCGATGCTCGTCTTGCCGTTGCCGGGGTACCCGTAGAGAAACATGCCGCGGCCGGAGTTGATCGCCGGACCGAGGACGTCGAACAATTCCTGGCTGATGAGCAGGTCGGAGAAGGCCCGCTCAAGGTCTTCCACTTGTGGCGAAAGCGCGGTGATCGTCTGCGCCTTGATCGCGGTGATGTACGCTTCGATCGGCACGGGGGCCGGTCCCATGTACATCGATTCGACCATGAACCGGCGAGCGCGATCGCGCCCGGCATCCGTCAACGTATACGTAAAATCGCCCATGCCCGCCACGCCGACGAATACGACAATCTGTTGCTGCTTAAGGCTGGCGAGAAGCTCTACGACGGGTGGCACCGGTAGACAAACTTCCTCGGCTATCTTCGCGCCGGTCGCCGAGCCGACGCCGAAGAGATATTTGAGGATCAAGGACTCGACGACCGTCGCGTCGAGCCCCGCCTTCTTGAAGGAGGCCGGGACCTTGGGAACAAAACCGTAGGTGGGCGGCGCGTCGGTCGCGGCGGACGTCGACGTTTGAGGTACCGGAGCAGTAAGGACGGCAGTCATAATGATCTTCCAGGTCGCCACGGCGGCTCGACTGGGCGAGCGGTGGCGATCGCCCGGCGTTCTTCATATTTCGGATAGATTCAAGAGCGGCTTGCCGTATCGCGGATGCGCTTGTCCGCCGTCCCATAAGACGACGACGCAATCAGGGCGACGGCGTATAATCGGGCCATGGCCCATCTGGATTATCGAACCGCAGGCGAATCGCATGGTCCCGCGCTCATCGTACTCATCGAAGGACTCCCGGCGGGGCTGAAGCTGGACCTCGATGCCGTCAACGATGCGCTTCGTCGGCGGCAGGGCGGCTTCGGCCGCGGTGCGCGGATGAAGATCGAGCACGATCAAGCAAGCGTCCTTTCCGGTCTGCGGGCCGGTGTCACGCTTGGGTCACCGCTGGTTATTCAGATCGCCAACAGGGATTCGCGCATCGATTCCGCGCCGCCGATCCATCGCCCGCGGCCCGGTCATGCCGATTTCCCCGGCGCGATGAAATGGCTGACGACCGATTGCCGAGGGACGCTCGAACGGGCCAGCGCGCGCGAGACGGCGTCACGAACGGCGGCCGGCGCGGTCGCCGCGGGCCTGTTACGCGAGTTCGATATCAACGCGGTCGGTTACGTGGTTCAAATCGGTCCGGCCCAGTCCGCTTCGATGGACGGCCGGGCGGCGGCGGACCTTCGCGCCGCGCGCGACGCGAACGAGGTGTATTGCCCGGATGCGGCGGCGGCGAACGCCATGATCGCGGCGATTAAGCAAGCCAAGCAGGACAAAGACACGCTCGGCGGAATCGTGGAAGTCCGCGTCTTCGGTCTGCCACCGGGAATCGGGAGCTGCGCACGGTGGCAGGACAAGCTCGACGGCCGCTTGTTGGGCGCGGTCGGATCGAT
>CAYMXF010000214.1:0-6044 GCA_964393935.1 uncultured Planctomycetaceae bacterium | reverse complement strand
CGACGACGGCGGCGACGGCCTTCTGGATGCCGCGGCCGATCGCCATCGCATCGGAGCCGGCGGCGACGTTACGCAGGCCCTCCCTGAAGATCGCCTCGGCCAGGACCGTCGCGGTCGTGGTCCCGTCGCCCGCGTCGTCGGACGTCTTGCTCGAAGCCTCCTTGACGAGCTGCGCGCCGAGGTTTTCATACTTGTCGGAAAGTTCGATCTCCTCGGCGACGGAGACGCCGTCCTTGGTGATCGTCGGGGCGCCCCAGCCCTTGTCCAAAATCGCCGTCCGCCCGCGAGGGCCGAGGGTCGATTTGACGGCGGCGGAGAGCTTTTCCACGCCGGCCAGCAGGGCGGCCCGGGCATCCTCGTGAAACGTCAGTTGCTTTGCAGCCATCGGTGTAGGCCTCCAAGTTTGTTTGTTTTGGGTGGCACCGGCGTCTCGCCGGTGTAGCGGCCGTGCGTCCCCGCCGGCCGGGTTCTTTCTTCGTGCTCTGGTTCCAGAAGCCCCCCCAATTACAATCGGGGGGAATTTCGATAGACAGACTTTCCTCTGCCTGACAGATAAGCAAGAGCCATGCCCGAAAACATGCGGGGGCGGCAATATCGTATCTACTTGTGAATTAAGCCTTTATCGTCGAATCGCCAAGGGCCGCTACCACCGGCAAGCTGCCAGTGCGGCAGGCAGCGGTTGGGTCAACTGCCGTTGTGTCAGAGTACGATAGGAAAATCACCCGGCACCATCAACGTCCAGGACGATATCGTGAGGCGAGGTTATTCCGCTTGTGATGAGGTCCTCCGGGAAGCTTCCATCGAGGTTTGCACGCCGGACCTTATCGGGCGCTTGCTCGCACCAATAGATCTTCCGAGCCGCTGGATGCACGGCGATACCCACGACATTCCCACCGGAAGAGAGATAAATTGATTGTTTGTTAGCCCCGTCGATAGTCGCTGACCAGATCCGCCGTGCGCTGTCCGTCCAGAATATCTTCTGACTCGTCGTATCGACTGCAAAATGGCGAGGCCGATCCGTGAGTCCCGTCATGATGTCGATCGGAGATTCAAGGTAAAGGTTGCTGCGGCGAATATAGTTCTGCCCCGAGGATTCGCGCGACCAGAATGCGTACCCTCCTCCTACAGCGATCCCTTGGACCGCACCTTCGCCGTAGATGGTCGTCTCGGAAGCACCACTCGTATTACACCGGGTCACTGTACCAGAACTCACCCCAGTCCAATAGAGCTTTAAGTTGCCGGAATGGTAGGCAACGTCCAAGGGGGAGGTTGTTGCGGATTTCGAGAACAACACATCGTAAAACCCAGGTGCATTGGGATCCGACGTTTGCCGTTTACCGAGGCAGAAGGCTGATCCATCCTTATACATGAAGTACAGAAATCCCCCTACGCGGTCCATCGTGACGCCAAGTCCAAATGATCCATCGGGCAGCCTCGAGATAGCCTCTACACTGCTACCATCCAAGCGAGCTTTCCATACCCATTCAGCGGCCGTGATGTACATCGTCCCACAAACATAGCCCTCGTCGGTCTGCCCATCGCAACTGTTGTCTTTTCCGTCGCAGACTTCGGAACCGCCTGGGTGACACGAGGCGCAGTTGTCGTTGCAGTCTTGGTTATTGGAGACGTATCCTTGCGGCTGACTGCAGGCAGTTGTTGTGTTGTTGGGGTCGCCATAGCCGTCGCCATCGGCATCGCGGTACCACCTCTGGCCGACGCCATCGTCCGGTGTGCCGTCGCAGTCGTTGTCCATGCCGTCACAGACTTCGAAACCACCGGGGTGACACGAGGCGCAGTTGTCGTTGCAGTCTTGGTTGTTCGAGACGAATCCTTGCGGCTGGCTGCAGGCCGTTGTTGTGTTGTTGGGCTCACCATAGCCGTCGCCATCGGCATCGCGGTACCACTGCTGGCCAACGCCGTCGTCTAATGTGCCGTCGCAGTCGTTGTCCATGGCGTCACAGACCTCGGTACCACCGGGGTGACAGGAGGCGCAGTTGTCGTTGCAATCGTGGTTATTGGCGACGTATTCCGCCGGTTGAGTGGCGAAATTCAATGAAACACTAGGATTTCCGAAGCCATCGCCGTCCGCATCCTGGAACCAGGCGCGAGCGGCATCAAGGGTAGAATCAATTGGTGCTGGCGAGGAGGAGTTGTCATTGGTCGGAACTGTAGTTGAAGGCGCGACGACAGGCACAGTCGTTTCGATCAGGTCTTCCGTGCCGCAAATCCCTCCCATGAGCGGGACCAGTAAGCCAAGAGCGAACAGTTTTGTTAGGTTTCTTGATCGCATTGTGAAACTCCGAAGAAATTGCCCAAGTTTGTGCATGTCCGCATTTGCCTATCGAGGCTCATGAAGCGTCCCGTGCTGCGCCTTCCCGACCGCTCATCTACTCGGTACCGCCCCTTGGGGGGCATCGAGTGCGGCCGCTTCACTGGTCCATGCGTACCCCGCTCTCGTCAAGCGCAATGAACCTTGTATAATGCGCCGCGGAGGGTGGCAGGACCGAACCGACTCATGGCCGAAACACCCGCTGTGACATTGCTTCTCGACGCTGCCCGCAAAGGGAAGCCTGACGCCGTAAATCGTTTGTTTGATGCTGTTTATGGCGAATTGCGCCAAATGGCAGCGATGCAGATGGCCCAGGAGCATGGGCCCAGGACCCTTCAGCCCACGGCTCTAGTCCACGAGGCATACCTCAAGCTTATTGCGGGTGATACGGCGAACCAAACAAAGGAAGGCGGCGCCACACCCTCGGCCAATGCTGCGACCGTGACGTTCGAGAACCGACGACATTTTTTCGGTGCGGTGGCACAGGCCATGCGCCAGATACGCATCGATTACGCACGTAAGCGAGTGGCCTCGAAGCGCGATCCGGGTACCGAGTCCTGCCGGTTGGATGTCAGCATAACACCGCCGGCCGTCCTAGACGACGATCCGACCGAGCTGATGGCGTTGGGCGAGGCGATGAAAAAGCTCAGACACGAGCACCCCGAATTGGCCGAAGTGGTTGACCTGTGCTACTCCCTTGGCCTGACCCAAGTTCAGGCCGCTGAGCTTCTGGGCATCTCGCGGCGGACGGTCCAGGGTTACTGGGAGGTTGCGCGTGGCCTGCTTTGCGACATGATGTCATAGCGGCTTCTCCGCGCCGGCGGTTTCGATTTCATGGCAAACACACGCACGCAACGACTGGTTGATCTCTTTTTGGATGCGAAGAGCATGCCGCCGGAGCAGCGGGCGGCCTATCTGGATCATGCATGTTCCGACGACCCGTCGCTGCGCAGACAGGTCGACATTGCGCTTCGACATGACGATGATCCCGATGAGGGCTTTCTAAAGCCTGCTCCGCCCGATCCCCTTTTCGAAGTGTTGTTTACCGAGAAGGACGTCCCCGATCCGTTGATCGCCCGGACCATCGGGGCTTATACGATCAAATCCATCATCGCTCGCGGCGGGATGGGCACGGTCTATCTCGCCGAGCAGGACAACCCGCGTCGTCCCGTCGCCGTCAAGATCATGCAGGCGGGCCTGTGGTCCGGTTCGGCCAAGCGGCGCTTCGAGTACGAGTCGCATATTCTCGGCCGCCTGCAACATCCGAATATCGCGCAAGTCTATGAGGCCGGCGTGGCAGGTCCCTCTCCCTTGGAGGGAGAGGGGCAGGGTGAGGGTGCGAATGCCAAGTGGTCACACCCACTGCAATTCTTCGCCATGGAATACGTCCCCGGCGGGCTGCCCATTACGGAATACGCGGATCGCCACAATCTTGGTATTCGTGAACGCCTGGAACTGTTCCTGCAAGCCTGCGACGGCGTTCACTACGGCCATCAAAAGGGAGTCATCCATCGGGACTTGAAGCCGGGGAATATTTTGGTAGCGTGCGAAGAACCCCACCCCGACCCTCCCCTTCGCAAGGGGAGGGAATTGGCCGCTATGCCTCAAGCCGCAGGCCCCCAAGCTCAAGCCTTCGTGAAACTCATCGACTTCGGCGTCGCGCGCTGCACCGATTCGGACATCGCGGTGACGACGATGCACACCGACGTGGGCCAGCTTATCGGCACGCTGGCGTACATGAGCCCGGAACAGTGCGACGGCGACCCGCTGGCCATCGACACGCGGAGCGACGTGTATTCGCTGGGCGTCGTGCTCTACGAGCTATTGTGCGGCAAACTGCCGTACGAACTGACCACCCGGAGCATCCCGAAGTCGACGCGCACGATCTGTGAAGCTGCACCGGTGAAACCGAGCACCATCGACCGCAAGCTGCGCGGCGACTTGGAGCTGCTCGCGCTCAAGGCGCTGGAGAAAGACCGCGACAAGCGATATCCCTCAGTGGAAGCGCTGGCGGGCGATATCCGCCGCTACCTGCGCGGCGAACCCATTGAAGCGCGGCGGCCCACCCCGTGGACACGGGCGCTGAAATGGGCCGCACGGCGGCCGAAGACTACGGCGGCGATCGGAAGCCTTGGCATTGCCGCGATTACCCTTGTAGCGACCTTTGTGTCGGTTCAGATTGCGAATTACCGTCCGAACCGGGTCGAGCTTACGCAGGATGGGAAGGCCCGCGATGACGGCCGTGGTCGCGCCATTATGGCTGGTGACAAAGTGACGGTTTATTCATTTTCCAGCCGTGAACTCCATTCTTGGAACGCGAGTGTCGGCGGAGGCTTCACGTTGGCGAAGCTCGTCGAACGGCCGTCAGAATGGGGCGGTGGGCGGTTGATCGTACTCGGTTCCATCGTTCAGAACGCAGATTTCCCTTTTCGAGGGAAACTCTGCGCATACAACGCCGATGGTTCGTACGATGTACCTGTCTGGGATAAGACCATCGAGCAAGACGTCATCGATGAGATGCCGAGCGATTGCTGGCCGCGGCCCGAATTTGAACCGGATCGTCAGTACCGAGCGGGGAGCTTTTCCGTTTATAAAGCATGGCTATTGGACATCTTTCCGGGGCCCGATCATCCCGGCCCGGAGATCGTCGCGTATCACCAGCACAATCCGGGTTCGCAGGGGGCGCTGCGCATCTGGAATCTCAACGGTGAAGTTCTCTTTCACGTGTGGCAGGACGGAGGCATTGGCGACGTGTGTTGGATGCCGGAAGCCGGCCTACTCGTTTGCATAGCGTTGAAGGGCGACATGGACGATGCGGAGTATGGGTGGAAGCTGACAAGGAACCACCCGCACGTGATCTTCGCAATTCGGCCCAAGCCGGGCGACATCTCGCGGGGATGGATCCATCCGAATCCGCCGGGTACGAAACCTCGATTCAAGGGTGACGCATGGATGGGCGAGTGGTACATGCCCGTCTGGTACAAGCTGTCATGCCCGGTGGAGTGGCCGGCCGGACGTCGCTATGATGCCTGGTTCTCAGACCGAAATCTGCTTCCTCCCCAGTACTCAGCCGGTGATTACGCGCATTTGATGATCGAATTCCCGTCGATAATGGTTACACAACAGGGCCTTTACAACATCGAGGCGATCATCGACAAGCTTGGCGTTATCTCAAAAATCAAGCAAGGCGATCCAGCTCGCCTCGCCTACAGGGCCGACCCAAGCTTGCCCAACCCAGACGACTTCAAACTTCTCACGTGGGACAGCCCCGATCCGCCCTGCGGGATGAAATAATTAGACTGCCTAGCAGTTCGGACCTGGCAGGCGATACGTGCTACCACGCAAAATGGGCAAACGCATTGTTCACGTCGGCCGTTACGCCGCCTCGACCGTCAAGGTCAAACCCAGAGCCTTCATGACCGCCACGAGGGTCGACAATCGCGGATTCCCGCGCAGCGATAGTGCGCGGTAAAGGCTCTCGCGCTCGACGTGCGCCGCTTTGGCGACCTTGGCGATTCCTCCCTTGGCCTCGGCGAGATGCCGCAGGGCGATCAGCAGCACCTTCGGCTCGTTGGTGTCCTCCATCGCCGCCTTCAGATATTCGGCGGCGAAGGCGGGGTTTTTCCGCAACTTCTTGACCATCACTTCGTCGTGGGAAATGCTTGCCTTATTGTTCATGGCCGTGCCGTCCTTCGCTTGTAGTCTTTCCAGTAAT
>CAYMXF010000213.1:0-6058 GCA_964393935.1 uncultured Planctomycetaceae bacterium | reverse complement strand
CGCCAGAGCGCGCTGCCGTCCTTCGGGCTGACGCCGATCACCTCGGTCGAGGACATGAATACGATCTGGTCCTCGCCATCGACGTCGATGAGGATCGGCGGGGCGTAGCTGATGTCGTACTCCGGACTCTTCCATACCGGCTTGCCGCTGATGGCGTCCATCGCCACGAGGCCGGCCTCTTTGCCGCCGACCTCGACGATCACGTCGTTCTTGTACAAAAGCGGGCTGACTGCATAGCCGAATTCCTGAATCTTCCCGCCGAATTCCTTGACCAGATCGTGCGACCAGAGCACCTTGCCGCTCTTGCCGTCGAGGCAGTGCATCTTGGCCGTGAACCCGACGGTGTAGAGCCGCCCGTTCGACAGGAGAGGCGTCGCATTCGGGCCCTTGCCGAAGTCGAGCTTATTTTCCTTGTACGTCGGCGCGGGATAGGCGTACTCCCACTTCGTCTTGCCGGTTTGGCCGCTGAGAGCGACGACGACGTCCTCTTCGCCCCGGCGGTACATCGTATAAAGCACGCCGCGATCTTCGAGGATGCAGCAGTAACCGTCGCCGAGATCGCGGCTCCAGAGACGCTTCGGCCCCTCCTCCGGCCACTTCGCCGCCAATCCTTTGTCAGTCAGTTTGAAGTCGCGGTGGGGTCCGCCCCACTGCGGCCACTGCGCGAACGCGACATTGCAATACACGACTACGCCGAGCGCAACGACGAGGCGCGGAAAAACCGGCCGGGGCATCGTGACTCCCATCCCCCCACTCTTTCTAAATAGAACAGGTCGACCGCTTAGGACTCCGAACCGCTCTTACCCAGATCGAGGGCCATGATCTCGTTCTGATCGCGGACGTAGAGCGTCGTGCCGACCAGCGTCGGCACCGTCCAAGAGACCTTACTGAGCAGCGGCGTCTGGGCGATGATCTTGAACTTCTCGGCCGATGGCTCGACCAAGCCCAGGTTGCCGTCCTCGTCGAGAATGATCAGCTTCCCATCCGCATAGAGGCAGTTGGCCTTGGAAAACCCGCGCTCCTTCCACTTCACTTCGCCGGTCTTGGCGTCCACGGCGTAAAAGAGCGACGTGCGTTGACCGGCGGAGGTGTAGATGGTGTCGCCGATCTGGATGGCGTTGCAATGATGCACGCCCACACGCTTGTTGGCCCAGGCCTCCGTCACCTCGGTCGTCTTGCCCTCGTGGGTCAGCTTCAACCCTTTACTTCCCGCGCCGCCCGAAGAGGTGATGAAGAGCAGGTGCTCCTTCTCATCCCAGATCGGCAGGGTGATGTTCTGTTTCCACTGGTTCACATGAGGGAGGCTCCATTTGAGATCGCCCGTCGAGGGGTCGATCGCCACGATCTCGCCGGCCATGAAACAGAGCAGTTGATCCTCGCCGTCGACGTTGATCAGCTTGGGCGTCGAATAGCTGTTCCCAAAGTCGTGCCGCTTCCAGGCGAGCTTCCCCGACTTTTTGTCAAAGGCCACGATGCTATGGCCCTTGCCGCCGACCATCGCGATCACCAGGTTCTTGTAGCCGAACGGGCTCGACGAATACCCGTGATTCAGAAACGTACCTTTGAACTCCTCCCACAGATCGTGCGACCAGATCTTCTTTCCGGTCTTGCGGTTCAAGCAGTTCATCTTTCCCGAGACGCCGATGGTGTACACCCGCTTGTCGTAGACCAGCGGCGTCGACCTCGGACCGGTGCCGAATTCGGCGACGTGCCCCTCTTTGACCGGGGAGTCGTACTTGTATTCCCAGAGCCTCTCGCCGCTCTTGGCATCGAGGGCGACGACGATCTCCTTGTCATCCGCGCGATACATGGTGAAGAGCCGATCGCCGTCCGCGACGATGGCGGAATAGCCTTGGCCGAGCTTCTGGGTCCAGAGCTTCTTCGGCCCTTCGTCGGGCCACTCGTCCGCTAGACCCTTGCAGTCCGCCTTGAAGTCTTGGTGCGGTCCGCCCCACTGCGGCCACTGCGCATGGGCCGGGGACGCAAAAAGTGCGACCAGCGTTATCGATAGGGCGATTCCGCCGGCAAGGGATGCACGATGGGTTAACGCCGCCTTGTCATGGATGGTCATGGGTGTCCTCCGTTCGTTCGCCTGCGTCGATTGTATCCGTTTTGGCCTGGCTTCGGAAGGACCCTCAGGGGTCAGGGGCCTGGGACCTGGGGGCCGTCCATCGACGTTTCGAAGTTCGCCGACCGTTTACTCGTCGTCTTCATCCTCGTCGTCATCGTCTTTGTCTTTTTGATCGCCTTTTTCCTTCGGGGTCTCGGCCTGCTTCTTGGCTCGGCGTTCCTCCCGCGCTTTCTTTCGAGCGGCCTTGCGCTCGTCCGCGGCCTTTTTCGCGACCTCGGCTTTTTTCTTGAGTTCTTCCTTCACCTTGAGGCGATCCTCTTCGGGCGTTACCTTCGAAGAGGCCTTGATCGTCAACTCGATCTTCACCCCCGGGGCTTTTTCCTCTTCGTTATCCTTGTCTTTGGATTTTGCCGCTTCGGGCTGAATCGTCGAGTGGCCTTCAGTCGCGGTCTTGGTGAAGAACCCCTTTTCGATGTCGAACGTCGCCGTGCCTTTGAACGTCCCCTCGATCGCCATTCGCGGATTCACCGGCTGCGTAACGATGGGATTGCGCTCCCCGTTACGGATCTTTCCTTCGAACGTCACGATCGCGACCTTTCGCCCATTCTCATCACCGATCCGATCAAGCTTACAGTCGTAGCTGTGAACCACTTTGCCGACGAAGGGGATCAAATCGTTGAGTTCCCGTTGCCATCGGTCCCCCACCCTGACCTCTTTGTTCGCATACAGGGCATAACGCGCCTCGCCGTAGGCCATCCTCGCGCGATCGTCGTTGAATTCCTGCCCGATCTGTCTCAAGAAGGGATTGCCCGTCGCCATCTTCGCCAGATTGTTGCGGATATCCATCATCCCCGAGAAGGCTTTGATATGGTTGTCCTTGTCGAGTTCCAGCTTGAGCGGCATCCCGAGAATCGGCGTGAGGACCGAAGCCAGCGGAGACGAGCGCTCCTTATTGTCGGGATCGTCCGAATCATACACCGACTTCATCTCGCCGATCGCAATCTCTTGAGACACCCGATCAAAGGTCAACATGATTTGGGTCTTGTCGTCGGTGACGTCCTCGACCTTTTGAACCAGGCCATAGAGGCGATGGATGTTTATCTTCGTCGGCGCACCGGGCACTGCTACGCCGACCATGTCTTGCGCGATGCGGACATCCATCTCGACGTATTGATTCTGTCCGGTCACATGCTTCGGGCGGAGCATCACCATGTCCGCCGCCTGGATAGCGGCGGTCATCAAGAAGCAGGTCAGACCCAAGCCGCATGCGATCAATTTTCGTGAATTCATCGATTTCTCCGGTTCCCTCGATGTTGGCGATGCCCCGCCGGAACACCCCCGGCGATGCGGGCCGACACATCCTAATACGCTCGCGGTAAACACTCCATGCCCAGGGCGCGCGATGGCCGCCCGGGCCCAAACCTACCTCTACGAACGGCCCTTCCGACGGCCGTTAACGCCTACCCGATTGGTCAGAATGACATTTCCAGGCCGCTGCACCGCCCGGCCCGTCTGGAAGTGTTCGACCGTGCCGATATGGAGAAGAGGCCGATCGACGGGGTATGGATGTGACCGCTCTTCTTGTGGACAGCCTGAACGTTCACCTCCAAGAGTTAGCCGGGCGCGGCGACAGCTACGAATTCCTTGCCGCCGCCCTGCCCCACTTTGCCGACCATCCGGACGACGACCACACCCGGCGGATCGAAAGTCGATGCTCGGATAGAAGAATTGGGAAACGAGCGGCGACATCACCTATGTCATCGGCCGCGCCAACGACAATCCCCCAATCGCTACCGCTCGATCACGTCGGCCCTAAAGAGATCGTACATCAGTAGCGCCATCGCCAGAATGACGAAGCCCATTCCAAAGGCGGCGTGCTGCCAGCTTCTGACGACGGCGGAAACGACCGTGCAATAGACAGCCAGGGCTTGTAGGCCGATCACGCCGATGCAGCGCATCTGCTCATACGTCGGCAGCGGCAGGTACTTCCTCCCCCTCGCCAGGAGACAGTCCGCGCAGTACTTCCGGCCATCGACGCCGCGGAAAAGCTCCTTGATCCGCTCGCACTTGGGACAAGGCCCGGCGGACTTGGACACCTCGCGCAAGGCGAAGGCCCGCTTGAGCGTCGAATACGCCTCCGTCACTTCGCAAAAAGCCGCGAGGCTGGCCGCATCGCCCGCCGTGCGGTCGGGATGGTGCAGCAGCACAAGCCGCTTGTACGAGCGGTGCACCTGCCGAAGCGTCGCCCCCGGCGAGAGGCCGAGCACTTGATAACACTTGAGATAGTTCAAGGTCCCCGCCTCTATTCCCGCCGCCGGTCCGCTGGCCTTTCCTCGCCTCTAGTTGACTATTGTACGAATCGCCTCGGCCTCTGGTAAAGGACCGGCAAAGAGTTTGTGCTACACTGCCTTGTGAGAGGTTTTTCGGTCCAAAGACCCATTGAATGATGTCCCTGCCCACGATTACACGCCGACTGATCGATGACGTCCGCCGCCTACGCTTCGGGCCTCCCGTTGCGTACGTCTACAACCCGCTCGAATACGCCTCGCGGCCGCACCTGAGCTATGTCGCGAAGTACGCCCACGCTGGTGTCGAGGTGCTCTTTGTCGGCATGAACCCCGGACCCTGGGGCATGGCCCAGACCGGGGTTCCCTTCGGCGAAGTGGGCATGGTCCGCGACTGGCTCGGGATCGACGAGCCGGTGCGTAAACCGAAGCGCGAACATCCGAAGCGTCCCGTCGAGGGCTTTGCCTGTCACCGCCGCGAGGTCAGCGGCACACGGCTATGGGGCTGGGCCCGCAACACCTTCGGCACGCCGAAGCAATTCTTCTCACGCTTTTTCGTGGCGAATTATTGCCCGCTTTGCTTTCTGGAAGAAAGCGGGCGAAACCTCACGCCGGACAAGCTGCCGATAACGGAACGTCGCCCGCTATTGGCGGCCTGCGACCGCGCCTTGCGCGACACCGTCCTGCATCTGAAACCACGAAGGATCGTCGGCATCGGCCGCTTCGCCGAGGACCGCGCCCGCGAGGCCCTCGCTGACCTCGACGTGACGATCGGGCGCATCTCCCATCCCAGCCCGGCCAGTCCCGCAGCCAATCGCGGCTGGGCGAAGCAGATCGCCGCCGAACTCGAGAAGATGGGAATTGAATTGCCGGGAAGGCCAAAACAATTTCACGCAGTGGCCGGTCGGAAGATCGGCGTCCCGCACTCCGGGCACACCGCCGACTCGATCTTGTAGAGCGGATAGCCGCACTTCTTGCAGTTCTCCTCCTCGATTTCGATGGAGAATCCGAGCCCACACTCGTTGCATTTTGACTTACCCACCGAGAGAGTCTGTCCTTTGCCGCATCGGGGGCATGTGATGGCCAGGCTCAACTCCGTCGTCCGCACCGCCTCGCGCAACTTAATCGCCGAAACCTTGTGCAGGATCGGTACGGCGATCGTCCCACATCCTGTCACGATCCCCAGAATCCCCATCGCCCGTTCCCATTCATCGCCCCAGCGGAAATTGAAAATGATCGTCGCGCAAATCTGTAGCGCCAGCACAACGACGACCAAGACAGTCCCGATGCGCACCCAATTCCATTGGGGCCTCAATCGGGCCAATGACAGGAGGCCCATATGCGGAAAAGCGACCGCCGTGACCCAAACGACGCCGAGGACCTTCTCGAAATCACCGTGGGTAAAGGGAAGTGTCCACGAGTACGGCACCCAAATCTCGAAAACGGTAAGGAGCAATGCCAAGCCTGCCGCCGCCAGCCCAAGCGGCCCGATCGGGCGCCACCGTTTCAGTTCCGTCGGGATCGCCGCAATGAGCGCGAGGATCGACGTCGCCGCGACAGCCCCGGTCGTGGCCATGATGTCTTCAGTGACTCTCGACATCCGGCCTATGAGCAGGCAGTAGATTCCAACAGCAGCGCAACATGCAATGGATGCAATAAACCCTAGAAGGAGGCTTCGCTGGGTCTGGGACCGCATGGCCAT
>CAYMXF010000212.1:0-6080 GCA_964393935.1 uncultured Planctomycetaceae bacterium | reverse complement strand
GTGCAAACGGCGATCAGCTTGGCGGACCAAAGGTACCGCGAGTCCCGCGACATAGACTTGCGACTATATCGACGCCGGACGACCCCCTCAAACAGCTTGGAGCATTTCACGAATGGGTGGCACGGTCTGACGCAGTCAGGTCGCCACGGCGACTCGACTGGGCGAGTCGTGGGAGACTTTCGCAGAATTGCCACGGCCTCGCTGCTGCGAGACCGTGCCACCCGGCGCATGTAGCGGCCGGCGCCCCTGCCGGACGACGCCGCCGCGCAACGCCTCGACAATCTCGCGCATGGCCCGCGACATCGGAAGTGTGGACATCCGCGAGATCGTGAGCCAGCGCGATTGACTAGAACGTGTCGTCGCCTTACTGGCTGGCCGCCTCACCGCGCGACATCGATGCCCGACGAACTGGATCGCCCGATGCGACAATTGCCACCGGATATCGCAGAACTCCTTCGGCGATGCGCGGCAATTCGCGCCCATCCGCCCGGTCGCCAGTTTTGCCGCCGCCTGCTTTGACGTCTCGCCATTGAGCACCGTCGTCGGCAGTTCCCACAACCCGCCCCACAGCCCGTCCTCCGGTCGCCGCACGACGAGCCACCGACCATTCTGCTCGATCGCGGCGATGACGTGCGTCTCGCGCTTAACGATCGTCCGAGCCGTCTTGACCGGCAATCGCGCAACGCTCCCCGCCGCGTACGCCTTGCAGCACGCTCGCAACGGGCACTCGCCGCACCGCGCCGCACCCTTCGGCAGGCACACCCTCGCCCCAAGCTCCATCATCGCCTGATTGAAATCACCGCACCGTCGCGGCGGCATCAAGGTCTCGGCGATCTCCCACACGGCCTCCTGCCCCGCGCCGCGGCGCACGTCCTGCTTCAAATCCGCGAGCCGCGCGACGACCCGCGCGACGTTGCCATCCACCACCGCCGCCCGCCGGCCGAACGCGATCGATGCCACCGCCGCGGCACTGTAACGCCCCACCCCCGGCAGCGTGCGCAGCTCGTTAACCGTCGTCGGAAAGCGGCCGCCGAAATCGGCGACGACTTTCCGCGCGGCGCGGTGCATATTCCTCGCCCGCGCGTAGTACCCCAGCCCCGCCCAAAGCCGCAGCACCTCCTCCAACTTCGCCGCCGCCAGCGAGCGCACCGTGGGGAAGCGCCGCAGGAAGCGCTCGTAATAGGGCAGCACCGTCGCCACCTGCGTCTGCTGGAGCATGACCTCGCTCAGCCAAATCGCGTATGGATCGCGCGCCCCCCGCCACGGCAGGTCTCGCTTGTGACGGTCATACCACGCCAACAACCGCCGCCGCACACGCCTCGCCAAGTCCGTGGAAACGCCGCGCTTCATGGCGGGGGATTCTACCGCCTCGGCGCTGGCTTGAGGCTTGGCGGGCAAACCCGTTAGAGTCTCCCTTGTGCGCTCACAGGGAGCGTTGCCGCCCCTCCGCAAATCAGTATGATAAACGTGATCGACCGGCCCCCATTCGGACGGCGGGGCAACGGGCACGCCGTCGAGGGCAGCCTCGGTACGATCAATCCAGTCCAACCGGACTCCGGGCGAGGCAACGATGGTACGTCGCATATTCACGGGCGAGCATGACTTGCTCAATTCCATCAACGAAGTCACCGGCGAAAAGAAGAAGGACAAGGCCGCAAAGGTCGCAACGGCCCGAACGCTCTGGCTTCCTGCCATCAACAACCACGGCGGCTTTGGCAGGTGGGCATTCACCGAGATCGCCGATCCATGGGACGCGCGACAAACTATCTACGCGACTCTGACGTTTGGCGCTAACAAACTTGCAAGAGCATCGGAGGCCTGATGAATGACGCATTCTGATGCGACAGGCGGGATCGTCGCTCGCAATTTTTCGGCCGCATTTGAACAAATGTGCAACTTTGTTGCCGTCGCTCGGACAGGTGATCCGAACGCAACAATTGAGGGGCTAATTCAGGTCTGCTTGTTTCGCTTTGCCGAAGACCGGTTTTCCTCGCCGAATCAGCTATCGGAGACTCTTGAAACTGTATTCGGTGTCCACATTCCGAGCCACCAAATTACCGACCGCATACAAACTCTACTTGCGAAAGGTGAGGTGAAACTGGCTCCGGGAAAGTTCTACCTTTTATCAGAGACGGCGCGAGCAAGCTTGGCCTCACGAATCGACACCGCTGTTGGCTTGGAAGAAAGTGTTAAATCGCAATGGCTGGCATCGCTCACCCGTGAAGAACCGCAGATTGGAGCCGATGTCGCCTGGAAAGCTCTTCGTAGATATTTGGCCGGTGCCTTTCGCCGACACGGCATGCAGGCAGCGGCCCTGCTCGAAGGGCGTCTAGATACTCCTTCGTTCTATTCGGAGAGCCTATCCCAGCTCATGGACAATGCGATCAATGAGTTTTTTGAGCCATCGCAACGTGATGCCGCGCGGCGCGGCCTGTCGGCCTTTTTTCTCGATTCTTCGCTTGATGCTGATCGTTCACGATTTATAGTGCAGCTTGCTGATTCTGCATTCAACTTTTTTTCGTTAGAGATTCCCGCGGATGCCGCTGCGAGATTCCGCTCGACCCTTTCTGAATTGACATTGTTCCTCGACACGAATTTTATGTTTGGGATTCTTGATTTGCACTATAACTCGCAGGTTGAGGTGTCTCTTGAACTAATCCGAGCAATCCGAATCCATAAACTACCAATCAGGCTTCGTTACCATGAAGCAACCCATATAGAGATGGGGAGCACAATTGGTCATATTGCGGATCACTTGCGCGCACACCGGTGGTCGCAGAAGCTGAGTCGTGCTGCAACGAAGGCATATAATCTGTCGGGTATTGAGCAAAAGTTTCACGAGAACAACGCTCTTCATCCCATCAGTGCCGATGATTTCCTGAAACCATTTCTGCATTTTGACGTACTCCTGGGGGAACAAGACATTGCGATCTATCGACCTTCAGCTCCCCGGATGGAGGAGCGCGTCAATCTGTACCACGAGTACAAGAGCTTTTTAGATAAGTGCGGCAAGAGCGATAAACCGTACGAAACCGTCCAACATGATGCAACGGTCCTTGACACGGTCCGTCGCCTTCGCTCCCAAGCGAAATCTTCTCTTGAGGCTGGCGCGCTTCTCGTAACATGTGACTATTTCCTTTACCGTTTTGATTGGGAGACGGCTACGGGCCAGGAACGATATGCATGCGTAGTGCTTCCAAATGCGCTGTGGCAGCTGTTGCGGCCTTATATCCCCTCGGACGGCGATTTTGATAAGTCGTTTGTAGAGACGTTTGCGCTTCCTGAATTTAGGGCTCTCAGCAGTGGAGGAAGCCAGGCTTGTTCTCGCATGATGTCTGTCTTGGCTTCAATGGGCGAACTCCCGGAAGAGACTGCAGAGAAACTGTTAGCAAACGACGCGTTTCTGGACCACCTAAGAGTCGTTCGTGATGATAAGCAATTTGTCAAGGAAATCGAATCAGAAATCGCTAAAGAGAACGCTCACCTCCTTGAAGAAAAAGCGGCGCGCGAGCGCGCATTTGCAGACACAAAGACCGCACTAGACAGCGCCAAAGAAGATCTCGAACAACGAGATGCTCGGCTAAAGGCCCTGGAGAAAACGCAAGAAGAGTTGAGTCGGCGACTTCATCTGAAGGAGGTTGAATTATCTCGCACCGAAGCCAGTCTTTCGCAGGAAAGCATGAAGGCAAGCGAATTGACTGGGCAGATTAGTAGTGGTCAGCACGAAATATCTGAACTCAAAGATCAACTCAAGACAGAAGCCGCCCGTGGAGTACTGAGCGCTCAAACAATGCGAAAAGCAAAAGCTGCTTTGGCGATTCTTGTTTCGGCTATTCATATCTCGGGGTTCCTTGCATTCGTGCGATTGTACCCATGGACTTGGCTTGTTAACCACCCTAATTCGAAGTCTATTGAGATTAGCACCGTGTTCTTGCTCCTATTTATGGTTATAGGAGTCTTCTATCCCGCTACTCGCAAATGGGTATGGTCGGCGAGTGGACTCGGGCTTGGCGGACTCGTCTTGCTCATAATCAGCAAACTCTAGCAAAGATGGCTCAAAGAAAAATGTCGCGCGGGCAGAAAAAACAACAAAAAAACTGAACTCCGTCGCCTCCATCCACCACAAGGACAAGCGCGCCAACATCCCGACCGAGGAGCTGCACGACTTCGTTGACGAGGATTAGAAGGCGCCGAAGACCATGCTCTACTCGCGCGACACGTCGCTCGACCCGCAACTCGTGTGGAAGGGCAAGGACGAGCAGGACGCCAAGGACCTCGCCGTGCCGGTCGTGCCGATCTACGTGCAGGAGCACGTGTCGCCACACCGGCTGATCGAGAACCTGCGGTCACGGCCGGATGACCGCAAGACGACGACAATGAACGACGCGACAATCGCCGCGTTCAACCCCCTTCCCGCCAACCAGTTGCAAAAAAATCACACCCCAACCTGTGCGCTGAGCAAGGATAGTAGTCGACGGGTAGAGAAAGTCCGCCGCCTGCCGCCTCAGCTTAAAGCTTACGGCTTTCGGCTTATGGCTTACGGCTCCGGCTCCCGGAGACTCCGCGCGCCGTTGACGATGGTGAGGAATTTCAAGTTTTTCAAGCGTTTTCAACCCAAAAATGTTCACAACACCGGTTTTCAACCCGCGAATGGAAAGACAGGTAATCCATGCCGACTGTATCTAATCAAAAGACAAATCGCCGCATCTGCCTGGGGTCTCATTCCGCATTCCGACTTCCGCGTTCCGCATTGGCGGCGACTGTTCAAGCCTGTTCAGGCTTGTTCAACCAAACAAAAAAGAACTCGTGATCTGTGCCCATCTGCGTTCATCTGTGGATTTAATTCCGCATTCCGAATTGGAGTGGTTCCGCCCTTTTCCACCCTTTTCCAGCCTCTCGGCCTCGGTTTCGACGTTTCGACGTTTCGTTTGCGGCTCCTTGAGCCTCCTTGTGGGGGTGGGGGGCCTAAATGAAGAGACTGTATCGTCCGGCAAGGGCGCCCGGACGCTACGACGCAACCCCACCCTGGCCCTCCCCTTCGTAAGGGGAGGGACATTGCGCCCTCACCCCGGCCCTCTCCCTTCGAGGGAGAGGGAGTTTGCACCCAGCAATTCCAGGAATTCGCGCATGTCCGCGGGCATCGGCGCTTCCAGCGAGAGCGGGGTTTGTTTGATCGGGTGCGTGACGGTCAATCGCCAGGCGTGGAGCAGTTGGCGGGTGAAGCGCGGCTCGTCGGGGTCGGAGGGGCGGCCGGTGACCTGGCGGATCGAGACGTGGCGACCGCCGTAGAAGGGGTCGCCGACGATCGGGTGGCGGATGTGCGACATGTGGATGCGGAGCTGGTGGGTCCGGCCGGTCTTGGGGTGCAGCTCGACGAGGGCGAACCCGCGCAAGCGCTTCACGACGCGGTAGCGCGTGACGGCGCTCTTGGAGAGCTTCTTCTTGAACTTGCCGCCCATGCGCTCGGCGAAGCCGGTGGCGACGTAGCGGTCGTGGACGGTGGGGTGCTGGCCGATGGGCACGTCGATCACGTCCTCGTCGAACTCGGGCTCGCCGTGCACGATGCCGAGGTAGACCTTCTGCGTCGTGCGTTCCTCGAATTGCTGCGAGAGGCGCCAGTGGGCCTCGTCGGTCTTGGCGACGATCATGAGGCCGGTCGTGTTCTTATCGAGGCGGTGGACGATGCCGGGGCGGAAGGGGTCGGCCGTCTTGGCGAGCGAGCGGCAATAGAAGGCCAGACCGTTGGCGATCGTGCCGCCCTGGGTGCGGCTGGCGGGGTGGACGATGATGCCGGCGGGCTTGTTGATCGCCAGGACGTAGTCGTCTTCGTAAAGGATGTCGAGCGGGATGTTCTCCGGCGCGACGTCGTAGATCGGCGGCGGGGGGAAAGTGATCTCAATGACGTCGCCGCCTTCGACTTCGTAGCTTTTCTTGGTGGGCAGGCCGTTGACGACGATGTCGCCTTGCTTGATGAGGCGCTGGAGCGTCGTGCGCGAGACGCGCGGGAAGCGGGCCATCAGGTATTTATCGAGGCGGCGGCCGGGCAGCTTGCGGCGGATGGTGATGACCGCGCGGCGGGG
>CAYMXF010000211.1:0-6086 GCA_964393935.1 uncultured Planctomycetaceae bacterium | reverse complement strand
GACATGAGGGAGTAGTATTTCGCGTCGACTACGAGATCACATACCACGCGGCGAGGGCGACGTTTAGGGCCATGAGCAGGGGGATCAACGTCGCGGTGAGGGCCTTGGCGCGGCTGGTGGAGTGGAGGTTTTCGATACCGGAGCAGACGACGCAGAGGTACCAGAAGAGGCCGACGGGGGGCAGGAGCAGAATTGCCGGTAACACGGCGCTGCCGAGGGCTACGGCGCGGACGGAGGCGTCGAGTTCGCCGCGGTGGTGGCCGAGGCCCAGGAGTACCGCCTGGATGAGCAGACCGTAGAGGTAGTTCCAGGCGATCTGGGCGAAGGGGATGGCGACGAGCACGATGACCAGGGCCGGGGACTTCATTAGCGCGAGCGGGTCGGGCATCCAGGCGGCGAGACCGGTGGTGTGGAAGAGGAGCAGCACGCCGGCGAAGAGTATGAGGGCGACGTAGGCACAGAGGACGCTGAAGGCCAGCGAGCCGTCGCTTTTGTTCGCGGCGGCGAGGCGGAAGTATTCGCCGGGTGTGATGGCCAGGCGGGCGACGGCGTCGATGAAGCCGCGGAGGAAGCCGACGCGGCGGCGATGCTGCCAGGGAGTGCCGAAATTCAGGGCCTCGCCGATTACACCGTCGCCATCGGGCCGCACGGTCAGATCGGCGGCGTCGAGCGGGTGTTGGCAGGAGACGCAGGTGAACTTGCGCGGCTGCGGCAGGCCGCGCTCGTCGGTGCCGACGTAGCCTTGGCCGCAGTGGCGACAGAGGAACTCGACACGCCCGGCAGGGAAGGCGTAGTCGGTCACTTCGAAGGCGTTGCCGCACTCAGGGCAGCGGTTCTCGGGGAGGTTCCAGAGGAGATAGTCGCAGTGGACGCAGTTCATGAAGAGATTCTCACGCAGAGGCGCGGAGCACGCAGAGAATTCAAACTGATTGAAAGCAGGGGCAGATTGGTTGGCATTGGGTTTTGCGGTTTTGAGCATCCATGCTTCTTCATAATAATCCTATCCGTCTCTGCGGGCTCTGCGCCTCTGCGTGAGATTACTCCGGCAGGCGTTGGATGTCGGCGCCGAGGGTGACGAGGCGCTGCTCAATGTGCTCGTAGCCGCGATCGATGTGATAGACGCGCGAGAGCTTGGTCCTACCCTTGGCGACGATGCCGGCGAGGACCAGGGCGGCGGAGGCCCGCAGGTCACTGGCCATGACCGGGGCGCCGATCAGTTGCTTGACGCCTTCGACGATGACGGTTGAGCCTTCCTTACGAAGCTTGGCGCCCATGCGGCCGAGTTCGGCGACGTGGGTGAAGCGGTCGGGGAAGATTTTCTCGGTGATGATGCTGTTGCCGTCGGCGAGGCAGAGGAGCGTCAGGATCTGGGCCTGCAAGTCGGTCGGGAAGCCGGGGTAGGGCTGGGTCGTGACGGTGATCGGTTCGAGACGTCGCGAGGAGGAGACCTGCACACAGCCGAGGGCGGCTGTGCCACTTGAGTTGATCCGCTCGACGTTGACGCCGACGGCCTTGAGGCGATCGACGAGGGCGAGCAGGTGGTCGAGGCGGCAGTTGGTCAGCTTCACGTCGCCGTTGGTGATGGCGGCGGCGATCATGAAGGTGCCGGCCTCGATGCGGTCGGGGATGATGGTGTGCTCGCAGCCGCGGAGGCTCTTGACGCCTTCGATGGTGATCCGCGAGGTGCCGTGGCCGGTGATGTTCGCGCCGCAGGCGATCAAGTAATCGGCGAGGTCCGCGACCTCGGGCTCGCAGGCGGCGGATTCGATGACGGTCGTGCCCTCCGCGAGGGAGGCGGCCATCATGACGTTGGCCGTGCCGAGGACGGTCGAGCCGAAGGGACCGCCGAGGAAGATTTCGCCGCCTTTGAGGCGCTTGCTCTTGAGGTGGATGTCGCCGCTGACGAGTTCGATGGTCGCGCCGAGTGCCTCCATGCCTTGGAGGTGGAGGCCGACGGGCCGGTCGCCGATGTTGCAGCCGCCGGGGAGGCTGACCTGTGCCTGGCGGCGCTTGGCGAGGAGCGGGCCCATGACGCAGACGCTGGCGCGCATCTTGCGGACCAGCTCGTACTCGGCGTGGCAGTTCATCTCGTCTTCGACTTTGAGATGGAGGCCGCCTTTCTCGTCGCGCCAGACGTTGACGCCGAGCTTTTCGAGGAGGAAGGTCAGATGCTTGATGTCTTCGAGCATCGGCACGCCGCGCAGGACGGTCTCGCCCTCGGTGAGGATCGAGGCGGCCATGATCGGCAGCGCTGCGTTTTTGGAGCCGTTGACGGCGACGGTGCCGCGAAGTCGATTGCCGCCGGTGATTTGAAAACAGTCCACGCCCATACCTCCGTGTATGTCCCGCCCGCGGCGACGATCGCACCGGCTAAGAGCCGGTGCCACAATGGCCGGTGCCACAGCCCGCCGTCCTGGCGTATGGGAATTATACTGAGCTGGCCGGGCCGCGCGTACCAGGGGCTTTGACACTACTTGTGCATCGGCAGATAAGCGGTCAAAGCCGTCGCGGAAAGGCTGAAACGGCTATAGCTCCGTTAGGAACTCCGCGACATGGACGATTCGGGTGTGGCTGTGTTGTTTCAGGACGAGCAAATCCTCGTCCCGAGTTACGAGCCGGTCGGCCTGTGCCGTCGTGGCCAACGCGAGGAGATAGTCGTCGTTGGGGTCACGACAGACGGGAACGATTGTGGTTGGGGTGAACAGCTCCGCACGCCGCAAGAGATTAGCGATCTCTTGTTCATCCCTCAGATCAATAAGCTTTACGAATCTTGGGCGGCGGGCGACGTCCTGGAATTCTTCGATGGCAGCGGGAGAAGTGATAAGGGCGATCCGTCCCGCCTCGACGGCGTTGGCGATCTGATGCCACCAACCTTTGATGAGGGCGCTGATCAGGACCGAGGTGTCGAGGATCGTTCGGATAGTGGCTTCTCCTTGCGAACCTCTCGTACCGCCTCGTCGATGAGATTGTCATCCATCGGCGGTGCAGCACGCACCCGGGCGTCGATTCGTTCGCAGATGCGACGCCAACGCTGGGCCCAGGTGATCTTGTCGATGGCTTCGGCGACGCGGAGCTGCTCGTCCGGCGGCAACGCCTTGACTTGATCGACGATGGATTGGGACGGGGAATTCGCCATATTCATATTATATCAAGTTTATCATGCGGATGGGGGAAAAGGTGTTTTGCTTATCGGAGCGATTGCCAATCCCCGCCGCTTGCTTCACACTACCTTTTGGGTAGAAAGATCTCCATCTCGGAAGAATTATGACACTCAAAGAGCAAATCCACGCCAAGGTCATCGAACTGGGGAAGCATGTCCTGCGGATGACGACTGCGGCGGGGTCGGGGCATCCGTCCAGTGCCCTGTCGATCATGCACATCGTCGTGACGCTGATGCACGACGTGATGCGCTGGGACCCGGCGGACCCGTGGAATCTGGGGAATGATCGGCTGGTGTTGTCCGAGGGGCATGCGGTGCCGGCGGTCTATGCGGCGTATGCCGACCTCGGCGGGATGGTGGGGAAGGATCGGCGGTCGGCGCGGCGGTTGATGGCGGGGGACCTGAATACATTGCGCGAGGCGGAGAGCCCGTTGGATGGGCACCCGAACCCGGCGGAGGGGTTTCCGTTTTTCGATGCGGCGACAGGGTCGCTGGGGCAAGGGCTGAGCGTTGCGGCGGGGCTGGGGATTGCCGCGCGGCTGCGAAAGAGCGATCGGCGGATTTATGTGATCATCGGCGATGGGGAGTCGCGCGAGGGGCAGATTTGGGAGGCGATGGACCTGGTCGCCGAGCGGCGGCTGACGAACGTCGTCGCCATCTTCAATTGTAATGGGCAGGGGCAGGCGGACTATGTTTCAAAACAGCAGTCGCCGGAGTCGCTGGCGGCGAAGGCCGAGGCGTTCGGGTGGCGGGCGGTGACGATCGACGGGCATGACCCCGAGGCGATCAAGACGACGCTGGAGAGCGCGACGTCGGGGGATCGGCCGCTGGTCATGATTGCCAAGACACAGAAGGGATGGGGGTGCGAGGCTCTGAAGGAGAAGACGAATCACGGCAAGCCGGTGGCGACGGTGAGGTTGGAGGAGGCGATCGCTGAATTGGACGCCATGTATGATAAGCTCGGCGTTGCGCGCGGAGTGGAAGGGAAACTGGTTCCGCAGCCGCCGGAGAAATTGGGGGACGCTTCGCCGGCGGCACAGACGATGAAGCCGCTCGATTTCATGACCGCGATGAAGCAGGTAGGGCTCGATGGGGCAGTGGCGAAGGGACAATTAGCGACGCGGCGGGCGTATGGCGCGGCGCTCGTTGCCCTAGGGGCGGCGGATTCGCGGATCGTCGCGCTGGACGGCGACGTACGGAACTCGACGTTCTCAGAGATGTTCTTGGAAAAGTTTCCGGAGCGGTTCGTCGAGTGCAAGATCGCCGAGCAGAACATGATTTCGACGGCGGCGGGGATGGCGGCGGCGGGGTACATCCCGTTCATCAGTACGTTCGCGAAGTTCGTCGCGCGGGCGTACGACCAGATCGAGATGGCCGAGATCACCCGGGCGAACATCAAGATCGTCGGCTCGCACGCGGGGATTTCGCTCGCGGCCGACGGGCCGAGCCAGATGAGTTTGCAGGATGTGGCGTATTTCCGCAGCGCGAGCGAGACGGACGACGGGTTCGGGCATCCGGCGTGTGTTTCGTTTCAGCCCGCCGACGCGGTGGCGGCGTACCACTGCACGTGGTTGATGGCGAATCATCAGGGTATGTGCTATATGCGCACGCACCGGCCGGACGTCGCGCTGCTGTACAAGCCCGACACGCGGTTTGAGGTTGGTGGTTCGCATGTGCTCGCCGAGGGCGACGCGATCACGCTCGTGTCGGCGGGTTATATGGTGCATGTTTGCAAGCAGGCGATGGAGGAGTTGGCGGCGGGGGGCGTGCGATGCACGTTGATCGATGCGTATTCGTTTCCGCTCCGATGTGCGCCGATTCTTGCGGCGTCGGCAAAGACGGGAAGCAGGATTCTGAGCGTCGAGGATAACTATGTCGGCGGGCTTGGCGGCGCATTGGCGGAAGCCGCGGCGGCGCAGGGCGGCGTCCGTGTGTGGTCGATGACGTGCCGGAAGATTCCCAAGAGCGCGAAGACGACGGATCAGATCATGGCGTATGCGGGGCTATCGCCTGTTGATATCGCAAATCGCGTGCGGGAACTCGTTCGTTGACGTATGGCGGGCCGTCAGAAGACAAGCCCCATGACGCATCCTACGACCATGAAGAACGCGAAGAGTATCACGGCCAAGGGTCTGGAGACCTCGCGCCACATGTAGATGCTGGGGATGATGCTGTAGGTGCCGAGCGTCATGGCGAAGAGCATCACGTAGCCGCCGGGAATACCTTGGTTGTGGAGCTGCGCGGCGAACATCACGTCCAGCGCGATGGGCACGGGCATGAAGACCGAGATGAGGCTGACAAGGATCAATCGCGCCGGGGTCACTTGAGACAACAACTCCGACCAGGGGACAAGCGTCAGGATCGCGGCGGAGAGGATGCTGGCGAGGAGCATGAGGGCGATGGTCGGCTTGACCAGCATCCAGACGTTTTTGCCGAATTCCGCGCTGAGTTCCTTGAACACCAGCCAGAACGGCTCGGTGCAATCATCCGAGTGGGGGACTTGAAGGGAACAGGCGCCTTCCTCGCTCGTGGTGAACGGTTTGAGGGGCTTTCGACGATCCAGCCAGCCGATGGTCGCGGGGACGACGAAGACAATCACGGCGATCAAGATCGCGTACTTGGTGATGCCCATGGCCAGGGGCAGGGCCGCGAACGTCATGAACATGACGACGGGATTGAAATTGGGAGAACTGAAGAGAAAACCGAGGGCGACCTCGATCCGCCCGTGGCCGCGCTATCAATTCTCTCCGTTAGCGCTTCCGGCAGGGTCTTCGTGCTGAACGACGAACGATTTTTCGTCGAGCAATCCGAGCGACGCCAACAGGTCGACTTGCGACTGGTTGTAGCGTACGACCGCCTCCGCGTGCCGCAGGCGGGCTTGGGAAACGGCGTCCTGAGCCTGAAGCACGTCCAAGGTCGTCATCGC
>CAYMXF010000210.1:0-6108 GCA_964393935.1 uncultured Planctomycetaceae bacterium | reverse complement strand
TGGACATCGCCGCGAAACTGTCCGACGCGCAGCTTGACCGACCGTTCGAGATGGGCATGGGCACGCTCCGCAAGACGTTCAGCCATCTTTGCGATGCCGAAGGGTGGTGGCAAGCCAATTGGACGACCGGCCCGGCGGGTGCATTCCCGGCCGCCGACGACAGGATTTCGATCGCCGACGTTGCGAAGCGCCTGGACGACGCATGGGCGGCGAGGGACCGCTTCGTGAGCACGCTGAGCGACAGCGATCTGACGCGGCCGGTCACGGTCAAGCCGCGGCCGGAGATGACGATCCAATTCGCGCTCGGCGTCAGCCTCGTCCAACTCTGCGGCCACGCCACGCACCATCGGGCGCAGATTCTGAACATGCTGCGGCACGTCGGCGTACAGCCTCCGGGGTTGGACCTCGTTTTTTGGCTTCGCGATTCAGAGCCGCGACCGTGAGGGAGCGCCGCGCGACGCTCCATCGTGGGACGTGTGTCCATCGTGGAGATATGATATGTTCTCAGTGAAATCGACGATGCACAGCACGAAGATCGGGCATCGCTGGTCGCGGTGAATTCCTCGGCGCTCCCTTACGGTCGCGGCTCTGATCGGAGACAAATATGCACGATCTCGATCGATTTCGGTCGTTCCTGCGGTACAGCGAATGGGCGAATGACGAGCTTCTCCGCGCCGCGGCGGGGCTGGACGACGAGCGGCTCGATCGCCCGTTCGACATGGGCCGCGGCACGCTTCGCAAGACGCTCTTGCACCTTTGGGCCGGGGAGAGCGTTTGGCTCGCGCGCTGGCAAGGGCGTACCGAGACGCCGTGGCCGGATGAGGAACAGAAGGCGGACGTGCCGAATATCGACGAGCGATTCAGGCAGGTCTATTCCGAGCGCTCGGCGTTCACGGCGACCCTGAAGGACGCCGATTTCGAGAAGGCCGTCACCTATCGCGATTCGAAAGGCAGCCTATACAAGGCATCGCTCGGCGACATGATCATGCAGGGGATCATCCATTCGATTCACCACCGCGCCCAAGCGGTTAACATGCTTCGGCGGCTGGGCGCGACGGTCCCGGAAGTCGATTACATGTACTGGGTGCGCAAGCCGGTTGGCTAATGGAGAAACGCATGACGAATGCGACGCCCGGGAGACGAACGTTCATGGCAGGAGCGATCGGTCTGCTGGTCTTTGGGAGCGTTCATCTGCTGGCAATCTACAAAGGGCTCGTCGTCGGCCCGACCACACCCGCCGAGGTGGCCATCAATAACGCCGAAAAGGCATTCAAGGTATTGGACGCCGGCCCCTTTCACGCCACCGGCTGGCACACGATGAACATTCTGAACAGCAGCTATTCGGCGCTGCTGCTCTATGCCGGCGTGCTCAATCTCATCGCCGTCGGACCGGCCGTAGCCACCGGGCGACTGCGGAAACTGACGATGGTGAACATTGTCTTCGTCGCCGTACTCCTTGCGATCACGCTCATCTTTCAGTTTCCTCCGCCGGGGCTGTTTGCGGCGATGACGCTTATCCTATTTGTCGTATCACTGATGCGCCAAGGCAGCGCAAGCCGACCGGCATGAACCTACGTCGAGTATCCCGTGCAGGACACGATTCTCAAACGCTTCGTGTCGCCCGATGAGACGCGGCATTTTTGAGAAGGGCAAGTTCGAGATCGTCCACATGGGCAAGATGACCATCGGCCGCGCGACCTACGAACCCGGCTGGAAGTGGTCCGTCCACGTCGGCGCGGCGACCGGCGCAAAGTTCTGTCAGGTCGAGCACGTCGGCATGGTCCTTTCCAGCCGCTCGATGGTGAAGTTGAAAAAGCGGGCGATGGGATTCGAACCCGTGAACGCGCCCGAGTAGGCAGCGTGAACGTCCAGCTTGGGAAATCGACGTTCCGCATGCAAAGAATTGTCCCAACGCGGGTTACACCGCGTTTTGAGGGTCAAAACGAGGTTTGCAAGTGGCTGACAAGTGTGTAGACAGTTGATAACGAGTGGTTTCCACGTGACGACTGACCCAATTGTGACCCACTGCGAAACCTAACGTTGTTAGAACAGAGTGTAAGAATCGGTTTCCAGGATATGAGGCTTGCCGCAAGCATGACGACCGGCTTGGCGATCAACTCGGTCGCATCCGAGTGATGCTCCTCCAGGCGCGTTTTTCAGAAAATCGTTTATCGGCGGCGCGCCGAAAGATGTCCATCGTCCGACTCAGGAGCCGTCTGCCGTCGTTGTCGTATTGCCCTCCCGTCCTCAAGATCATGGACCGATGGCCCGCCTGGGTGACCGACCTGATGCCCGATGAGAACGGCGATGCTTACGGGGCTTGTGAATGATCTGCTCCGTCGTAAACCGCTTCCTCTGCATTGACCTGTCCTCCATCCATGGCCCAAAACGTCGGAAACGATCCTCAGCCGGCAACCACCACGGACTCAATCAAGTCGCAGGTCCGCCGAATGTCACCCGAGGTCAGTTGAAAGCAATCGGCGCCGCCGACCAGCTTGGTGAGGGTGCCGACGGCGGAATCACCCAGCGCCACTCTATTCATCATCAGCCCAGCGAGGACAAAGGCGGCACGGCCCCGCGTTTGCGGGACGACACGGGGCGCTGCACCGGGGAAATGGTTCACCACAAAGACCCAACGAACGGGTTGAGGGGCGGCAACGGGATCGTCGAGGCACTCATGCGGACAGACGTAACCCACACGCCCCTTCATCGCCTTCACGTAGAATCGTTGCTGCCAGAGCTCGATACCCTGCCGCCGGAGAAGATCAAAGGCGCCTTGTTTGACGCACAACGCCTTGGGAAACGCGTGCACGTGCAGCGTCGTACGCTCGACAAGCGCGAACTCATCCGAATAATATTTCCAGCCGCGTCGCAAGAGTGAGGCCGCCAGCGTGCTCTTACCGGCGCCGGACTGCCCCGCTATGACGACGGCGCCGCCGCCGCATGCCAGAGACGCGGCATGAATTTGCATGAATGTGCTTTGCCGGCCGACGACCCGCCAGTTGATGCCCCACTCCAGATAAGGGACGATTTCTGAGGCTCGCCGCGCCGCGGCGAGCAGTTGATCGTCCCCATAGATGGCGTAGCGTCGCATCGCGCCGAGCATTCGCGTGTTCGTCCGCACTTCCATTCGGATAGCATCGTCTTGCGGTAACTCGGTCGTGCGATAAGGAGCATAAAGCTCCGCCATGTGGCGCGCCGACTCCGCGTGGTCGCTGCGGAGGATCACTGTCACGGCTCCGATACGGAACGCGAGCGGCGCGTGGATTGTCATGTGTTGATGTGCAGCCGAGAGCATCTTCTTCACGCAGCGGAGAAGTCAAGCAAGTCCAAATCGGCCAACGCGGCCACGACCAGCTCTATGTCATCCTGGGCCGTGTCCAGATCCACCTCATAATCCTCGACCATGCGGACAGCGATGTCCGCTGTCGACACGCGGCCGTCGCAGTGCCGCCAGATGGCAACTGCCGTCTCGTTCATGTGGTGGGTGCATCCGCTCCGCCGATCGACGAGGAGCATTTCGCCGTCCATCGCGTATTCGTCGACGTCGGCTCGCCGTGGCGGCGGCACCAAGCTCTCTTGCCGTAGAACCCAGTCTGAAACCTTTATTTGCACTATTCCGTCATTCTCCATACAGGCCGTCGGCGCCGGTCGACGCGGCCGTCGTTCCTGTTTCGTCCTCGCTCGACTGTGCCAACCGTTCGGCCACGGCATTCCAAAAGATTGGTGTCCGGCATAATTCCGGCACCCGGCGGCCATCCAGGAACATGGCGGGCGTGCCCGTTACGCCCAGCCGCGCTGCCAGATCGATGTCTTCGGCGACTACGCGGCGTACGGGCTCGCTGTCAAACTCCTGCAGAAATCGCCGAGGATCGAGGCCCACCCGGGCAGCCAGCTCGACGAAGAGCGGCCGCGAAAGCCTCTGATGGTTTTCGACAAGCAATCGATGCATTTTTTCGAAGGCCTCGTCTCCGCCGACGCGTCGGGCCGCCTCCGCAGCGTATGCTGCTTCACAAGCCGCGGCGTGCAGTGTCCGCTTCACCCTGGTGTTGCATTCGCGGCACAACGGGTAGTGGCGGACCCTCACGAGCAGACCCTTCGGAAAGGCACCTGCAATCTGCTCTTGCGTCTCTCGGGTTGCGCAAGAACAGCTCGGACACTGATAATCGCTGAAGATGACCAATTCGGGGAGCCTTCGGCAAGAGGCGTCGTATGAACGAGACGGAATCTCGAGCCGCGGCTGGGCGTTGTATTCGCGAAGTAGGAATTCGGGATCCTCCCTAAGTCGCAATACCAGTTTTTTGTATGGGGTCAAATTGGCAAGTTCGTCCCTGAAAGCCAAATGTTCGCGGCGATACATCCAAGGGCCGCCTATGCACACCAGAGCCGTGGCGATGACGCGGATCGCGTCACCGTTGGTGAGAGTCAAGGCTGCAATGCGGACGGACGATGCCCCTTCGGGAATCCCAGCAAGGTTGTCGGGCTCACGACGCCGACAGAAGCGCTCGATCGCGAGTACCATCAGGAGGTTGATTCCGTGTGTGAGGTAGCACCCAAGGCACGCGCGCGAAACTCCAAACACCATGAGGCCCATATAGAAGAGCGAGATGAGGGCTCCAAACCGACCAATGTGGACGGACAGGCGGTGCCACCGCTCACTGGACGGACAAGTGCCCGCTTGGGCAAGCCATGCGGCCACGAACACGAAATAGGCCAAGCCGAAGAATGCCACAGGCACGGCGACCATGTGAAGCGTGATCGCGAAGCCGTTAGAGAGCGTCGGCACGGGCATGCGGATCTCGCCCCAGCGGTCGTTCTTGACCGCAGCGCAGTCGAAGCCGAGGTCCCTGCCCGCCGTACAGATTTGCCCCCAAAAGCCCGACCGGTCCGCTGACATGTTCCAGATGTTGTCGTGTTGCTTCAACAACTCGCCGGCGGCGCACGCTCCGGCAACTGCGAGCACCAGGATGCAGAGTAGCAGCAGTTTCTTAGAGGTCTCACTAACACCGCCAGACGCGCTCATGATGGGTCCCTAGCCGCTCCAAGCGCGGGCTTGTCACGGTCGGCGCAACCAGCGCTTGAATGCGCCAGGCTTCCTGGCGGTGGACTGCGACCGCATGTGCATTATCCGAAAACGCCGATGCCTCTTTACTGGCGCGAGTAAGGCCAGCAAGACGGCTGCCGACGGAACCGTGCCCGCGCCGCACGGCATTGCTCCACATGAGAGGGGTTGCTGGATCAGGGAGTCTGGTGCTTCGACGACGGCCTGCGAGGTCAGGTTCGCTGGAGGATCCTCGGGGGGTGAATCAGGCAGAGCAATGAGCGCAGTGACGAAACAAGTCGGCGTTAAGAGAAAGGCGTGCACGGCCCCGCCGCCGTTCGTCCCAAACCCAACGATCTGACCGCTGTCGTTGATGCCGGTCGCGCGAGTGAGCGTCCATCCGGTTCCCGAACCGATCAGGTCATTCAGATTCGTCATCGTGCCGGTTTCCCAGATGAACGCCCGGTAACCCGCCCCCGACCAGTTTGATGTGCCAATGATCACCGTGCTGGCGTTGATTCCGAACGCCCAACTCGTGGTTCCGCCCGAGAGCGTGCCGAGGTCGTTTATCCCGGCGGAGAGTCCATGTGAGGCGGAAGGAAGCCACAAGAAGGCATGTTGATTGCCGCCGGCAGTGTATGAAAGACCCACAACCTCGCCACTACTGTTAATGGCTTGGGCGCGATGCACGATCGAATCGCTCGAACCACCGAGCGTTCCGAGGCTGTTCATCCCGGCGGAGAGGCCGTATGCCGCGGAGGGGAGCCACATGAATGGCCGCATGTCTCCGCTGGAGACCTGCGCCCCGCCGACGACCTGTCCCGAATCGTTGATATCCATTGCCACGCTGCCGCCGCCAAACGACAGCGCCCCCAGGCTGTTCATTCCCGATGGAAGGCCATAAGCCGTGGAGGGCAGATAGAGAAACGCGGCCTGTCCGGTGGACGGCGCGCCGAAGTTCATCGATGTTCCCACCACCTCGTCGCTGGAGTTGACGCCGAACGCTTCGCTGTCAGCCAGTCCGGATAGTACGCCGAGATCCGTCATCCCCACTCCGCTCGTCCACA
>CAYMXF010000209.1:4058-6185 GCA_964393935.1 uncultured Planctomycetaceae bacterium | reverse complement strand
CGGCTATCGAACCAACCGCCCACGCCTCGATTTCCTCGCGCCATCGCCATACCCGGAGGCGAGGGACAGCCCGGTGTCATGGCCATCGCTCCGCGTGCGCGAAGGGCTCCCGGCGGACCGAAGGAGTGGCGTCATTACAACCTGCCCGAGGGCAAGCTCGACGCCCTGATCAGCCTCATGTCGCGCGACGACGTTCCCGTCCTCGTTCGACAGCAAGGGGACGGCATCGACGTTGAAGCGACGCCCGATCAGCACGAAATCTTCGAGGCGTTCGTGCGGATGATCAACCCCGCCGATGGCGAAGGGACCGGCGGAACGCGGGTTCGATTGCGCACGACGCGTCGCCGCACTCCGGCCCCCTCGGCAGGGGGAAGCGGCACAGGGCAAAGTGGGCCCGCCGCCCGTCAACGCGCCGACGAGGTCCGGGCGCAAGCGGACGCCAAAGAGGCCGATATGGACGCCCTTGAAGCGCAGAAGGACCAAATGGAGAGTTTGGCCGAAACCCTTCGCGAGCGGGCCGAGGCCTTGAAGGAGAGCGCTGAGAACTTCAAGGACGAGACCAAAGCGCGGACGCTCAAGGAAGTCGCCGAAATTCTCAAGCAGGCCCAATCCGTTGCGGGCGAGATGAAGAATGCCGACCGGATGCTGAAAAAAACGGCCGATGAGCTGCGCGGCCTGGAAGGAGAGGCCGATCGATTGGACGATCAGGCAGACGCCGAAGATGATGAAGACGAAAACGACGAGGCCGACGCGGAAGACGACGACCACGCCGACCATGAGGCCCCCATCGCCAAGGCCCTTACTGAAGCCTTGAAGGCGCACGCCAAGGCCGAAAAAACTCCCGTAAAAAATATGATCAAGGCGAAAGACGACGAGCGCGCCAAGGCCCTTCACAAGGCCGACGAGTTTTTCACCCGTCACCAGTGGAGCGAGGCCGCCGCCGAATACGAGGCGTTCATCGAAACCCACCCCGATGACGGCCGCGCCTGGTACAACCTCGGCTACTCGTATCACATGGGCCGGAAATTCGACCAGGCCTTCAAGGCTTTCCAACGCTCGGTGGAATTGGGAACGCGAAAGGGCGACTCGCTCTACAACATCGCCTGCGGTTACTCACTGAAGAACGACAAGGACAAGGCGATCGAATGGCTCAGTAAGGCCGTGGAGGCGGGCTACCGCGACGCCAACAACATGCAGGGCGACAGCGATCTCGACCACATCCGCGACGATGCCCGATACAAGGAGATCGTCGACGGATTGTAAGATCTCGCCGGCGCGTGAATCTCGCACAGCGAATGAAGCCTGGGTCGGAATCGGCCCGGGCTTTTTTATTTCTCTTCGACGGCTTGTTTGCCTTCTTTGATATCGCCGGCCTGAATGCGAACGACTTGGTCCGACTTCAGGTGCTTTTTCGCCGCCGCGTTCACTTCGTCAAGCGTAAGAGACTGCGTCTTGTTCATCTGATCTTCGGTGAACTTCATCGTCCGGCCTAGGTGGGTCTGGCGGGCCAACATGCCCGTGATCGCGCCGTCGTTGGAAAGCTGCACCTTCACCTGTTCGGCGTAGCCCTTCTTCGCGTCGTCCAGTTCTTTCTGAGTCGCGCCGTCCTTGACGAACTTTTGCCATTCCTCGCCCGCCGCCTGGGCACAGGGGGCGGCGTTGGCCGGGGCGCAGTTGGCGAAGACCGTCAAGCTCGCGGAGCGGTCCTGCGATCGCGGCATCACCATCGAACTGACGGTGTAGGAGAACCCTTCCTTCTGCCGCAGCCGGTTGATGAGCCGCGAATTGCCGCCCATGCCGAGAATCATGTTGGCCATTTGCAGCGCCGGGAAATCGGGATCGTCGTCCCGGATTTCCAGGTTCGTACCGAGCAGCACCAGGGCCATCGCCTTGTCGGGCGTGTTGATGACCAGTTCTTCCGGGGCGACGGCGTGGAAAGGCATGGCGATTCGCTCGAACGGCGCCGGCGACTTCCAATCCTTCAAAATCGTATCGAAGGACTCGGATAGCTCCTTCGGGTCGAAATCGCCGACGGCCGCCAGCTCGCCGTCGCTCGCGCCGATCAAGCCGGTGTAGGCTTTCTTCACGTCGTCGAGCTTGACCGCCTTGAGCCGCTCGATCTGCTCG
>CAYMXF010000209.1:1170-3958 GCA_964393935.1 uncultured Planctomycetaceae bacterium | reverse complement strand
CCCTTCAGCGCCGTCTCGCTGCCGTAGTGCAGGACGAGTTCCACGTTGACGCGCTCGCCGCGAGTCTTCTTGGGCAAGAGCGCCGTCTTGACGCCGCACGCCAACGTACCGCGCTGCGTGCGGGACTCGATCGCGCCCGGCGTCGCTTCAAACGCCTCGCCGGCGGCCACCGCCGTTTCGCCCTTGTAGTCCTTCAGCAGCGTCACAAGATCGGGCGTCGGCGGAACCTTCGTACGCTCGATGTCCTTCGTCGGAGTGAAGACGCCGACCGTGCGGTTGCTCGGCTTCAGATAAAGCGCGGCGACGCGCTTCACGTCTGACGGCGTCACTTTCGCCATCCGATCGCGGTGCAGGAACATCAGCCTCCAATCGCCCTGCGCGGCCCAATTGGAAATCACGACGCCCACGCGGCCGCTATCCCTCATCATTTGCTCGAAGCGCTTGGCAAACGCGTTCTTGGCCCGGTCCACCTCTGGTTGGGTGACGTCTTGTGAAGCGACGCTTTCAATCGTTTCGAGGAGCGTCTTTCGTACAGGCTCCAGGGGCTTGTCCGCAGCGACCTCGGCGTCGAACTGGATAAGCCCGGGATCAAAGAGCGTCTCCGCCGACGCGCTGACCCGTGTGGCCATCTGAGTTTCGATGAGGGCCTTGTAAAGCCAGCCGGTTTGCGTCGCATCCATGATGCTCGCCAGGACCTCCAGCGCCGGTGCGTCCTCGTGTCCTCCGGCGCAGACATGGTAGGCCGCGCCGACCGCCTGCACGTCGCCGATCCGCCGCAACGTGACCTCGCGCTCGCCGTCCTGCGCCGGCTCGACGGTGTACGTCTTCTCCAACACGCGCTTCGGCCGTGGGAGGCTGCCGAAGAGTTCATTGACGCGCTTCAGCGTTTTTCCCTCATCGATCTTGCCGGCCACGACCAGCATTGCGTTGTCCGGTTGATAAAACTTCTGATAGAACGCTTTCAGCCGGTCGATCGGCACGCGCTCAATGTCCTCGCGCGAACCGATGGTGCTCTTCCCATAGTTGTGCCAGAGATAAGCCGTGGACCAGATGCGCTCCTGCAGGACGCCCAGCGGGTTGTTCTCGCCCATCTCGAATTCGTTGCGAACCACGCTGAATTCCGAATCGAGGTCCTTTCTGGCGATATGGCTGTTCACCATCCGGTCCGATTCGAGCGACAGGCCGAACTCCAGATTCTCCTCGGTCGCCGCCAACGTCTCGAAGTAGTTCGTCCGGTCGTTAGAGGTCGTCCCATTGAACTGCGCTCCGTGATCCTGGAGCGACTTCCAAACTTGCGGATGATTCGGCGTGCCCTTGAACTCCATATGCTCAAGCAAGTGCGCCATGCCCGTCTCGCCGTAGCCCTCATGCCGCGAGCCGACGAAATACGTCACGTTCACGGTCACCGTCGGCTTGGACGCATCGGGGAAGAGAAGCACCTTGAGCCCGTTGCCCAGGCGATACTCGGTGATGCCCTCGACCGTGGTGATCTTTTCCGGCGGCGACGCGTCCTTCGCGACGGCGCGCAACGAAGTCAACAGCGCGACGGCGGCAATGACGATCATCGATCGAACGAACGTTCTCATGTTGGATATCCTCCAAAAAAGGGTGGGCAAAGAGGGAAATAGTGTACCGCGCCGGCACTGTGAAAGCGACAGGGCTACCTGCCGGTTGGAGATGGATTCGAGGGGCTTCGCAGCCGCCGCCACTGTTTGCTCCCGATGGGCCGCGATAGTTCGCCAGCAATGACGTCAACGGCTTCGACGAGCTTGGTCAGATCGACGCCTGTGCGTATGCCCACGCGGTCGAGCAGGTAAACGAGGTCCTCCGTAGCGAGATTGCCCGCCGCCCCGGGCGCGTAGGGGCAGCCGCCCAGCCCGCCGGCCGAGGCGTCGAACGTGGTAATGCCCAACTCCAAACCGGCCATGACATTAGCCAGCGCTGTGCCGTACGTATCGTGAAAATGCAAGGCGATCTTCTCGCGCGGGATTTTCCGTAACAAATGACCGACAGTGGTCTGCACGTCAGTCGGCGCGGCAGCGCCGATCGTATCGCTGATGGCGATCTCATCGCAGCCCATGTCGAGGAGTCGTTGGGCCACGACGCGGACCTTTTCCTTGTTGATCTCACCTTCATAGGGGCAAACGAAGCACGTCGAGACGTACCCGCGCACGGTCATCCCCTGCCCGAGCGCCGCCGAGACGATGGGCCCGAAGGTTTTTAGCGACTCGTCGATCGTCATGTTGATGTTTTTTTTCGTGAACGTCTCCGAGGCTGCGGTGAATACGGCAATCCGCCGGATGCCCGCTTCGATTGCCCGATCCAGTCCTTTTTGATTGGGAACCAACGCCGAGAACGTTACGCCCGGCGACGCTGGCAATCCACGCGCGATCTCGATCGCGTCAGCCAGTTGCGGAATCGCCTTGGGATGGACGAACGACGTGGCTTCAATGTGCTTCAGCCCGGCGGCTGCGAGCGCGCGGATGAACGCGAGCTTTTTGTCCGTCGCGATCGGCGCGGACTCATTCTGCAGCCCGTCTCGCGGACCGACTTCGACGATCTTTACTTCAATGGGTAGCGCCGGCATCGCCCTTCTCATCGAATCGCATCAGCACCGCCCCCATCGCCACGAGCTGCCCCGGCCGGCAGGCGACTTCCTTCACCTTCCCGGGATGCGGGGCCGAGAGCGTCATCTCCATTTTCATGGATTCCATCACGACGAGCGGCGCATGGGCCTCGAACCGCTGCCCGACGGACACGAACACCTTGAGAATCGTTCCCGGCATCA
>CAYMXF010000209.1:0-1070 GCA_964393935.1 uncultured Planctomycetaceae bacterium | reverse complement strand
TTCTGCGCCGCCAGCGCCGCGGCAATCAATGCTTCGTCCGGCATGGAGGCGGCGTTCGATGCCATCACGTCATGCTGCTCAAGAAAGTGCGTGTGCAGTCGCCCGGCGACAAATTCGGGATGCGACAAGATGGCACGGAGCAGGTCGATGTTCGTTGTTACGCCGAGGATGACGTAGCGATCCAGCGCCCAGAGCATCTTGTCCAGCGCCTCACGCCGCGATTGGCCATGCGCGATGAGTTTGGCGAGCATGGGATCGTAATGCACTGTGACCTGCGAGCCTTCGGCGACGCCGCTGTCGATCCGCAGCCCGCCGCCCGATGGCGCGACGTAGCGCAGGATCGTACCGATCGACGGCAGAAAACCGCGCGAGGCGTCCTCGGCGTAGATGCGGCACTCGATGGCGTGACCGTCCTGCCGCAAGTCTTCCTGCGTGAACGGCAGCGGTTGACCGGCGGCGACGAGAATCTGCGCCCGTACCAAATCCTGCCCGGTGATCATCTCGGTCACGGGATGCTCGACCTGAAGTCGCGTGTTGACCTCCAAAAAGTAGAATGCGCCATTCGTATCGAGAATGAACTCGACCGTGCCGGCGTTGGTGTAGCCGATGGCCTTGGCGGCGCGGACGGCGGCATCGGCCATCTGTGCCCGAAGCGGCAGCGTCAGCGCCGGTGACGGCGACTCCTCGATGATCTTTTGATGACGGCGCTGAATCGAACATTCGCGTTCAAAGACATGAACGACGTTGCCGTGCTGGTCGCCGAAGATCTGAAATTCCACGTGTCGCGGCTGCGTGATGTATTTTTCCAGAAAGACACGGCCGTCGCCGAACGCCGCCCCGGCCTCGCGCTGTGCCGCTTCGATCGACGACGCAAGATCGGCCTCCTGTTGTACGACGCGCATGCCCTTGCCGCCGCCGCCGGCCGCCGCCTTGACCAACACCGGATAGCCGATCGTCGCCGCGCAGCGATTCGCCCCCTCAACGGGATTGCCCTCCAGCGTCGCCCCCGGCACGACCGGCACGCCGGCGTCCGCGAAGGTCTTCTTCGCCACGATCTTGTCGCCCATCGC
>CAYMXF010000208.1:0-6187 GCA_964393935.1 uncultured Planctomycetaceae bacterium | reverse complement strand
TATACGATGGTGTCGTTCACGCGGACGCCGTATGCGGAGGCGGTCCGGCGCGCGCGCGGGCAGGATCGCATCGTGCTAAGTGTCGGCGGACTGCTCCTGATGGTCGTCCTGACCGCGATCCTCGCTTGGGCTATGAATTAGGTAAAGGTGTCCTTATGTCCCTGACCTATGCCAGTTACCTGCATCTGGATGAGCTACTCGAACTTCAGCAGCCGCGCTCTGACCCGCCGGAGCACGACGAGATGCTCTTCGTCGTCATTCACCAGGTTTATGAGCTTTGGTTCAAGTTGCTTCTGCACGAAATGGAAAAGGTGCAGCGCGACTTTAGCGGAAATGATTTGTACGGAGCGCTGCATACGTTTAAGCGTGCCCGGACGGTGATGAAGACGCTCGTCGGGCAGCTCGACATTCTGGAAACGATGACGCCGATGTCGTTTTCGAGCTTCCGTGAACGCCTGGAGACGGCGTCGGGATTTCAGTCTACGCAGTTTCGAGAGTTGGAATTCGTGCTCGGGTTCAAGCGCGAGGCGACGTTGAAGTACGTGGACCCCGCGTCGCCCGCGCTTTTGGTCCTCCAGCGCCGACTGACCGAGCCGAGCGTCGTCGATCACTTCTACGATTTTCTGGAGCATCGCGGCGTGAGGATTCCGGCAGGGCTTCGTACCGGCGATCGTACGCAGCCGACTCAGCCCAACGAACAGGTGCAGGAGGGTGTTCTGGCGCTGTATCTCAAAAACCCGGATTTGGCGATTCTATTTGAGTTGATGACGGACTTCGACGAGGGATTGCAGGAATGGCGCTACCGGCATGTGAAGGTCGTCGAACGGACGATCGGGGCCAAGTACGGTACCGGCGGGTCGCCGGGAGTTCCGTTTCTGAAGGAGTCGCTTTTCAAGCCGATTTTTCCCGATCTATGGGCGATCCGGCATCGGCTGTAGCCTCGGTCAACTTTTCTTGATGACAATCGTCTGGCCGCTGACATGCGGGCACGTGGGGGAGAGGAGCGTTTCCACGAGCGCGGCGACTTCGTCGGGCTGAAGCGTTTGGTCCGACGGAAAATCGGGGAATGAACCGCGGAGCATGTCCGTCTCCACTGCGCCGGGGGCCACGCCGTACACGCGGATGCCGCGAGACTTGCCTTCTTCTGCGAGGGCCTTGGTGTAGGTGTTGACGAACGCTTTGGCGGCTCCGTACGCCGCGAAGCCGGGGAAGGGGTCGAAGGCGGCGACCGATGAGATATTGACGATCGTACCGCCGCCGGCCGTGGACATGAACGGCCAGACGGCGCGGCTGCACAGATAGACCGTACGGATGTTCGTGGCGATGAGGTTGTCGAAGACGTGCGGCTCCATCTGCTCGATGGTTGCCAGCGGGGCGATGCCGGCGTTGTTGACCAGGATGTTCACGCCGCCGAAGGCCGAGCGCGTTTCTTCCACCAAGCGTTCGACATCATCCTCTTTGGAGACGTCGGCCACCTCCGCGAGGACGTGACCGCCGGCGCGCTCGATCAGCTTCTTCGTTTCGTCGAGTTGATCGAGAGTTCGCGAAGCGATGGCGACGTTGGCGCCGGCCGCCGCGAGTCGACGGGCGATGGCCCGGCCGATCCCGCGACCTGCGCCGGTCACGATCGCCGTCTTACCCTTGAGGTATCGTGCGGCTTCCATCGGCGGCCTACATTGCTTTCTTGTGGTCTTGATCGGGCGTTGTGCCCAATTGGATCAAGTCGATGCGTTTACCGAGACGATCCTCCTGCGCCGTGGGCGACCCGTGGCACCCGCAGCCGGCGCCGCAGCCGGCGTCGGATCCGCTTGCGGTTCGGGCGATCCGCCGCAGAATGTGCACAATGGCGGTCAGCACCAAGAGGCCGACGATGACGTACTCGATCATGCTTGGATTGTAGGCGTTCGCTTCCGTTTCGACGAGATGACGGACTGGCGGCATAGCGCAACAAACGTATGATACTTTGTAAAGCCCCAGGCAGTTGCCAGGGGCTTTTGAGTTCAGGAAAACCGCGTGCTCTCGCTACGTACACTATATCAGTCGATCGTTTGTATTTTTCTCGTGGCTTTGACGGTTTGGGACTCCGGCTGCGCCGATCCGGGGCCGGAGATGATGTCGGCCGCGCCGCTTCGCGTGGAGCACGCGGCGGACGGCAGCGAAGAACGGTTGTACGACACGAACCGCGACGGCAAGGCGGATTACCGCGAGCGGCTCGGCAAGGAAGGCCGCGTCGTTCTACTGCGATTCGATCTGAACGGCGACGAACAGATTGATTTGGAAGTCGATCGCGCCCTCCGGCAACTCGATTCCAAGGACGGACCGGATCGACATCTCGTCGTCCTGCTCGACAGCATCCCGTACGGGATGGTTCGCGATTTATACGAGCAGGGGCGGTTCCGGCTGTTCTATCCGCCGAGCCGGACGATCGCCCCGTTTCCGGCGATGACGGACCCGGCCTTCGCGGAGTTCTTCGGCACGTCGCCGTCACCCGCCGTCGAGTCGCAGTTCTACACCAGGGCGGCCCTCAATAACGGCTATTCGGTCTACGCTCACGAACTGAACGCCGGCTGGCTGTCGCACGTCGATTATCACCTGCCTTTTCTCGCGCACAGCGTCGCCTACTTTTGGCCGTTCACCTGGTACGACCACGAACTCGGCAACATCCAGCGTAATTTTTATCAACGCGACTCGCGAATCTTCGTCGGTTACGTCGTCTGCACTTCCGCATTGGGCGCGCAGAACGGCCGCAACGGCCATCAGGGCGGGCTCGTCCGGCTCGACCGGTTTTGCCAGTCGGTCATGCACCGGCTCCGAGGCCGCGTGCAGATCACGCTGCTGTCCGATCACGGACACAACCTCATCAAAAGCACCCTGGTTCCGTTGCCGAAGGCGCTCAAGCAGATGGGCTATCACGTGACGGAGACGCTTAAGGGGCCGCAGGACGTCGTCGTGCCGGAATTTGGGGCGGTATCTTGCGCGGCGATCTACACGCAAAGCCCCGCGGCCGTCGCGCGAGACCTGCTCGGCGTGGAGGGCGTGGAGCACACGGTGTATCTCGCGGAAGGCGACGCGGTCGTCATCGCCAGTCGCAATGGCCGCGCGAGAATCTCGTCGGGGGCGTCGGGCTTGAAGTACGAGTGCGAGTACGGCGATCCGTTGGAGATGCTCCCCGTGATGGAGGGCCTTCGCGCCAAAGGGGCGATCGATTCGCAGGGCTTTGTCGACGATCGCACGCTCCTTGCGGCGACGGTCGATCACAAATATCCGGACGCAGTACATCGGCTCTGGCGGGCTTTTCACGGACTTATTGAAAACCAGCCCGATGTTCTCGTCGCGGTTCAGGACGGCTGGCATTGCGGCAGCCCGTTCATGTCCAGCCTGCTGAACCTCGCCGCCGTGCATGGAAACCTTGGGCAACTCTCGTCGTCCGGCTTCGCTATGACGACGATGGGCGCGCTGCCGCCGGTCGTGCGTACCGCCGACCTTCGACCTGCCTTGGTGCAACTCGGCGTACCATTTTCTAATGAGCCAAAGCAGGACGGGGCGAGTTCGAGTAAAACGGATCGGAAAAATTAGCGGGCGTGCCGGCGGTTGGCCTTCTGGCCCCAGCGCTGCGAGACGGCGTAATTGAGGAAGGTGTTGATTCGCTCGGTGGAGAAGGCCGGGAAACTGACGCCCGCGGCCTCGCGGACTTGCCGCGTGTTGGAGTCGTCGAAGCAGGGCTGGTGCCGGATGCGCGGCACCAGGAGGTCGTACTTTTCCCATAAAAGCGACTCGGCCGCGGACTTGTCGGCTAGCCCGCCATCAACGTCGCTGTCGCCATCGACGAAGAATCCGCCCGTGATGCCGAAATAGGATTCCATCCACTTCTTGAAATCATCCCAACAGGGCGGGGCCGGGTCGGTCAGGTGGTAAATCCGTCCGTGGTATTGCGGGTTTAGGGCCACTTCCGCGATGACCCGCGCCGCGTAATCGACGGGTACGAAATTCTGAATGGGGTCTTCCGGCCGGCCGGGGATTCGGTGGGGGATGTGCGCGACGTCGCTGTTGGCGCCGGCGCCGCATTCGCTTTTCATCAGGCTGATCAAGCGGGCGAACTGGTAGAACCCGCCGAACTGCGTTGTGTAGCCGGTCGTCGAATCGCCGACCAGGAAGCTCGGCCGGAGAACGGTGAGGACGTTGCCGCTCTCACGGCCCCATTCGACCAGGCTGCCCTCGGCGATCCACTTGCTCTCTTCGTATTGGGTCTGGAATGACGGCGGGCGGTCGTGGAACTGCTCCATGACTCGCTGCGTCTTCGTGCCGCAGACGTAGGCCGTGCTGACGGCGTGCATTCGGTGGACGCCGTGGCGGCGGGCCCAATCGAGCAGGACGGCCGTGCCCTCGACGTTGGTCTTGAAGGGTTCGCCGTTGCCGTTGGAGAACAGTTGCAGGCTCGCCGCGCAGGCGAGGATGTCGTCGGTCGGGCCCCAGTGACCGTCAGGCAAATCTTCCGGCAACGAGCCTTCGCGAAGGATAAGTTGTCCGGTCTTGACGTAGTCGTCCAGCTCGACGTCGAGTTGGCGCAAGAGGCCGGCCAAGCGGAGCCGCGTATCCTGGATCGGCGCGCGGAGCAGGGCCACGACCCGCCGCTTTCGTTGGAGGAGGTCGCGCAGGATGAATTGGCCCAGAAAGCCGGTCGCCCCGGTCAGTAATGTGGTCGGTTGGTGCTCTTCCATCAGTTTTCCGTGACCCGTCCCGCGCGACGGACGCAGCATCTTGGGGGGTGAAGCCCTCTAATGCAAGCCATAATATCGTAGCCGTCCTGCCCGGTCTAAACGGCCTTGTACTATAAGGCTTTTCCCGATGCACGACCGGTAACTATCGGCATCCTCGTACGATTTCGAGCCATTCGTTGACCGCTCTTCGGGGTCCATCTAAGTTAGCCGGCCGGGGGTTGGTTTGACATGATCCTTGGACAGTTTTCCGAGCAGTCGTTTCCCTTCGCCGCCGCCGATTGGGTTCGCGTTCCCGCCGAGACGGGGATCGGAGTTCGGCCGTGGCTCCGGCGGGTACACGGGCGACTTCAACCCCTTCTGCCGACATCAAAGGGCTCGGCGCTCCTGACGGAGGAGCTGGTCGATTCGGAGGGTCGGCCGACGGATGTCTTCGGGCATTTCGGGATCCATCCCGACCGGCTCGCCAGCCTGCGCGGGAACTGGGACGGGCTGGCCCACACCGCCCAGGCGACCGGGGCGGACTCCGCGCCGGGCCTCCTGACGCCGCCGTGGCCGGGCTACGAGGACATTTGGATACCCGTCGGCGGAGCGGTCGAGGTCTCCGGCCGGCTGGGGTACGCGCGCGAGGGCGGCACGGTGCGCGATGCGGACTGCATCGTCATCCTGCCCGGACTGCTCGGCGACAACAACGTTCTTCGGACGCGCGACCTTTGCGACGCCTTGCGGGCCTGCGGCTTTCATGCGTTGGCCCTGGAGTTTCGCGGGCACGGTCGGACGCTCATCGGGCGACCGGAGCTTTACTACGACTTCGGCACGCTCGAGACGTTGGACGTCCTGGCGGTCTCGCGGTGGCTGGAGGCGCAGCCGCACGTCCGCCGCACGGGGCTGATCGGATACTGCTGGGGAGCCAACCATGCGCTCGTGGCCGCCTGGTACGACGCCTGCCGAGGCGATCATCCCAACGTCAATCCGACTTTGGCCGCGGTGCTTTCGCCCGTGCCGGAGCATCGGCACTACTCCGCCGGCGTGCTCGCTTTTTCGCCGGTGCTGCGGTTCGAGGAGTTGATCGCGGCGCTGGAGACGCCGTGGTCGAAGTTCAAGCACCCGGTCTTGTCCGGCTTGCAGCGGTCGATCAAGACGCGAATGGAGTTTCGGCGTATGCCGGAGCCGAGCGGAAGTCTTCGGCGGTTGATCGAATTCGAGCTAGCCCATTCGCCGACGCGCTATACCGAAGGCACCCACGACATGATTCACTTCATGCGGCTGCTGGCGTATGGGGCCTTGCCGGACGGCGAGAAGCTGGCCGAGGTTCGGATGCCGCTCTTGCTCGTACACGGCGCGAACGACCCGCTGTCGAAGGCCCAGGACGTTGCGGACATCCTGGCGAAGACGGCCAACCCCAACGTCGCGGCGGTGGTCCTGCCCGGCGGGGGGCATATCGGCTTCGCGCCTTACGCGAAGGCGTATTA
>CAYMXF010000207.1:0-6200 GCA_964393935.1 uncultured Planctomycetaceae bacterium | reverse complement strand
GTCTTCGCCGCAAGCTGCGACGCCGCGGTGATCGCCTGAAGCGCGGCCGGCAGGATCGCCCCGCCGCGCTGTTCAATGAAAACGAAGATGTCCTTGGTCATAGCGCCACGGTCCTTTCACGAGCCCAATTTAGCGGATTCGTGAGGACGTGGCCAGCCTGCAAGGGTGGCACGGTCTGCATGCTTCGTGCAGGCCGTGGCGCAGCAACAGGATTACCGAATCGCCTTCGGCCTCTTCGGCTCCGGCAGACGAATCGAGTCGGGAATGCTCGGCCGGACGAGGCCCGATTCGGTCCGCTCCGAAAGATCGACGTCAAACGGCGATCGGCTCGATGGCTCCATCTTCACCGGAGCCGTCGGTGCCATCAGGGCCAGGCTCTTCATCGCCAGCGTCGCGTCGCACAGCCGCGACTTAAACCAGCCGCGCAGCGTCTGCTCATAAAGCCGCGATTGATTGGCGATGTGAAACTCCACGCGGGCCAGCGCCTGCCGCACCAACGCCTCGCTGAGGAAAGTCCGGCCGTGGTGATGCGCCTCGGCCCGTGCGAGGAAGACGATCGCGTTTAGGTCGTGAATGTGTTGGTGTACGCCGGCGATGATCGGAAGGCGAGTGCCGGCGAGCAGCCGCGCCCAGAACCGCGAGCGGAAGTATCGCGCTAGCAGATTCGCCGCCGCCGGTTCCATCTCGCGCCGCACTTCGTGGGCCAGCACGTCGTCGATGGCGATGTTCCGGTGTAGCACGCGCGAGGCGTACGTGCCCGAGAGCTGCGCCAAGGCCATGAGCCGCGGGATTCGGCTGATTCGCTGGACCAGGCCGGGTCGGCCCGATGGGTCGGCCGGGAGCGTGTCGGGATGCAGCGTCGCCGCGAAGAGCATCCGCGCGGCCAGCGGCGACGAACGCGGCGCGGCGAACGCGACGGGCACGGGTGTCGGCGTCGGCTCAGGCGGCGCGGCGTCGGCGTTGCGGAGGATCTTCAGCACCGATCGATCGCCGAATGCGCCGAGCGTCGACGGCCGAAGACCGTCTTGAAGGATGCCCAATGTCGTGAGCAACTCCGCGAACCGCGTCCAGATATCCACCTCGCGGCCCTCGTCGAAGATCAGCAGGGCATGTTCGCAGACCGCTTCATACTCTTCGTGCGACAGCGTGGACGTCAAGTCGAGGGCGACGCGGAGGTCGCGGCCTTTGTGCGGCTTGGAGGATTCGGGCAGCACCGCGGCGATCTCGCTCGCCTGCTCGGTGAGCAGCTCGCCCTTATTCCGCTGGACCGTCGGGCAGCCGTAATTGAGCGCCAGGCGGTCGTCCGTCCACGTCCGCGAAGGCAGGAACGGAAACTGCCGGCACATCGCGGGCTTGGCCTCCGCGCCGAGTTCCTTATGAATGATGCACAGACCGTCGGCGTCGAGAAAGAGGCAGCGCGTCCCTTCGCCCTTGGCCAGATCGAAGAAGCCGTCGCGGCCGTCGGCGGCGGGGGCGTAGAACCGCTTGCCGGCCAGTTGCGGATACTTTGAAAAGTCGTGGCCGTCCAGCGCCCGCGCCTTATCGGCCTCGATCATCGTCCGCCAGGGCTGATCGCAGCAGTTCGTGCAACTCCCGCAGGAGAAGCGGTCCGTCTTGGTAAGCAGCGGCAGTTGCATCGGCACGTCCCCCTCCATCGGTCGGCCCGATGGCGGCCGTGCTTGACCTATCCCCTGTTCTGGCCCCGTCCTCTGTGTGGCAGCGGCTCCTGTGGCAGCGGCTCCTGTGGCACTGGCCCCTGTGGCACCCGCCGCGGCGGGTGGAACCTGCCTGCCCTGTGACACCGGCTCTTGTGGCACCGGCTATCAGCCGGTGGAATTCCGACCCGAATCCGATAACCGGATGCGTTCCCCTCCGCTCTCAAATCCGAAATCGTCCGAAGACCTCGCGCCTCCGTGACGCCGCGCAATCTCGGTTGCCTGATGAGCGTCCGGTACACCAACATGTCCGATTCTCTCCGTCACCACTCTCGCAACCTCGAGACCCCGATAAACCTGCAGCACGGGCCCTTTTGCGCGGCTAAACTACCTATCTTCACATCGGATTTGGTAAAAAAATAAAAAAAACAAAGGCAAATAAGTTGAACCACAACGCTCCACATTCGATAATACAAGTGGAGACTCGGCCTAGGGGCGGCTCGCGAGGGTGGCCCCGACAGCATTGTCTCCCTTTTTTTGCGCTCACCGCGCCGTGTAAGGATCAGGGACAAAAACGATCCCATACGCGGGATACACGTTTCCGTCCCGGTAGCCCTCTCCTGAAAATTGGAGTCGCCCAAGTAACGGGCCGAATTCCGCAGCGATCTCAGACCTAACTGGCGCATCCATTTTCATGCTCGGTACGCGGAAGCCCCAGTTCACACAATAGATACAAAGATCCGCAGCTTGAATCGGGTAGGTCATGTCCGACGCGACGAATAGCGGCGTCGGCACGATCCACTGAGTGCGTGAGCGGCCGGTCTGCGTCTTCTCGAAGTACCGGTGCAACCGCGAAACGAAACGACGGTCCTCGGTCTTGTCGGCTTCGTCCATGACCATAAGCCCATGCTCTTGATGTTGTTCCAAGAAATAGAAGAACCGCTCCAAAAGGAAAACGTGGTCCTTTCGAAGAAACTCTTCCGCAACGGAGCTTTTCGGCCGTTTGACGCCGCGAGGAATAGCGCATGCGAATAACTTGGCCTTGTGCTGATCAAGGAGTCGGAAGATGCCCCTCGCCATTTCCAAACATGCCTGACCATACGCTGTGAGTTCATTGCGAACCGGCGGCTTCTTCTCTAAGCCCTTCGTGAACAACGAGCGGCAAAACCTCCTTCGCTCTTCGTCCGGCATCGGCACCGCTCGGGATGCCCACTCGAAACGATCTTTGTCGAGAAGCTTGCAGCCCTTCAGCTCCTTCCGGAACTCAGCCAGCCGGGTTCCAAATGAGCTCACTTCAAGCGTCTGAATTGCCTGGACGAATGGCCAAAGCTGGCTAGCGTGAATACCGACACCGCCGCGCACTTCGTACGGCATTTGCCGGTGGTCGTGCCCGCTTTCATCCATGAATAGTAGCCAGCTCAAACCACATCCTCGTCAAGTCGAAACGGTAACTGTTGAATCGATCTCCATGATTCACGCCGCCACATCGCGACAGAATTAGGCCGCTTGCTCTTTAAGCGTCCCTAGTCGCGATCCGAGACCGCGCTTGATGCTGTTGTCCACGTGGTATCTGGGCAGCACAGCGGCTGTAAGCGCCTCCTCAGACCAAAGCTGCTTTAGCTCGTCCAAGGTCCACTGTCCAGATTGCCGAAGTGCCCAAGCCCCCATCACCGTCTCGACCAACTGTTGCTCAAACCACTCTTGCGCGACCTGCTCCACTACAGCCCTCGCCCCTGGTGCGTGACTGTAACGCTTTGCCCAACGATCTACCATGTCTGTGAACACTCTGAAGTCGGCGTTAATCAGCAGCCGGTTTTGGTCCGGAAGATATCTCGCCGCGCGATCCTCCAGATCACCGGCCGATCGTGTTCCCGCTGTCAAGGATATCCAATCGCGCTTTGGATCTGGTGGGCTGTTTACCTCCTCTGCAGAGAGACCCCCTCGAGTTGTCAAGAAGAGTGCGTAAACGTCGCCAGCGGTACCGCCTCGACCCCCTCCTCCACCTGAGCCTCCGGAAGTCAGGCCCCGAGCTTTGGGGGAACCTCCCGTCGATGTCACGTCGTCATCGATTTGAAACTTGCCGCTACTCGCGGGCCGATATCGGCTGAATCGAAATAGATCCCTGATTTGCTTGAGCCGCTCTCGGATAGACGCTCGGTGATCCGATGGCACCGACTTAGCGCTTACCTCTTCCATCAAGTCGCATATGGGCTGGGGCATTTTTTCACGGAACTGACAAGCCCACTCGGACCAAGGCAGCGGCTCACCGTCACATAGAAGCTGGGTTCGAGCGATGTTCGCCGTCACAGCCATGTCCGCGCGAGGCTCCAAATAAAGCACAACTCGGCTACAACCAAAAATCACTCCAAAGCCCTGGAGCCTAGCAACACCAGCACGCCCAGCTACCAACTCGTACAGCTCGTTATGATAGAGAGCGGCAACGTGTCCGCCGCCTGCGTTGTGCCCCGAATCGTCGTCGATTCCTTCTTTCAGTATCCACCAGTGTGCATTCGCGGTATCGAGCTCCACAGACCCGTTACACTCACAATTCGAATCCAACCAATGCTTTTGTCCAGTAACCTCGCGAAGGAAATTGTGCCTGTCGCCCTGCGGCTTTTCCCACCCTTCACGACTTCTGACCGTGATTCCTGATGGAAAGCAAAAGTACCTCGTATTCAGGTATCGAAGCGCCCATCGAGAAGGCATAGGAGTACCCGACGGTGGCTGCATGGTGTTCTCTTTTTCAGTGTTTCCCAAGAGTACGACCATCGTGCCGTAATCCAGAATTGGTTCAGGCTTCAATGCATCATCTGCGTACGCCCAATGCTCAACCATGCCGTTTGGCCATTGCCACCTTTTCAACCCATAGTCGTCGGTATCAGGATCACGCCAGAGCTGGACCATGTAGCCAACGCCTTCCTTCCAACTAAGGTATAAAACACCTTCGTGGTTCCTTGGAAGCGCTGATATCTTTGCACCGATTCCGAAATTGCCGTGCCGGGACTGTTCATGCATCGACGACGACAGCTTATTGATGTACTCGACCATCTCGTCACCGGTCATCCCGACACCGGTGTCGATCACCGCCAGTTTGCAAACATTCGTCAGCGCATGATGATTCCAGGCGACGTCCCACCTGAGTTCGCCTCGTTTCTCGGGAGTCTTTAGAATACTCTCGATGGCGTTCTGAGTAAGCTCGCGTACAAACTGGAGCGGAGCACAGTCCTCTCCCAGCTTGTCCACCATGAAGGTCATATTCTTCACAGACATCGGGAGTGTTCGGCGAGATGAGGATGAAAGCGCAGTATCGGTGAGAGACATGAGCATACTCCTTTCCGTCAGGGGCAGGATTACGGCCGCCCAACGAGATTGGCGCTCCCGATGCTAAGCACTGGTAGGAGTCAGCCCAACAAGCGAGCCAACATTCGCCCAGTCGCTTAATTCCGGGTGGCGTGCAGAATCTACACAGGTCGTCGATGGGATGCAAGAAAAAAACCGTTTTGATTGGACTTTTTTTGTGTGCCACTCATAGAGGTAAGCACCGTTGGGGGGCTAACCAAAGGGCTATTGAGAAGATATTAAGGGTAGGCGGCCGGGTTTCGGATCAGTGTCCGGGGCTGCAGCGGGGGCACGAAGGCAACGCGTGGTGAACGGGGATTTGAGATTTCAGGGTTTGAGGGGGGACCGCTCTTTGATGGACGGGGCTCGGATTAGGGGGCTATTACCCGCGTCGCACGGCCGTTCAGCGGGGCTTGCGGCGGGGGGTCAGGCCGAGGCGCATTTGGACTTCTTCGAGGCTGTAGCCCGGCTTGGAACGGTCGTCTTCTTTGCGGGCCAAGCCCCAGGTCTCAGGTCCCAGGTCCCAAGCCCTCTGCCCCCTGCCCCCTGACCACGAACCCCTGACCCCTAATTTTTTCCTTGCCTTTCTCGGTTTCCGTGCTATATTAGGTAAATGTTAGGAAACGACGGCGGCCTCGCGGCGGCGACCGGCTGCGCGATGCCTGGAGGAGGTTCTGCGCACCTGCGGAATTCGCGCCACCAACACGATCTTCAGACCTCCCGCTCCGACGTCTACCGCTCATTTCCGTTCGTTTCCGCCAAAAAAATTGCCGGAGGCTCAAATGTCGCCCGAATTCCTCTTGCTAACAGCTAATGGCTTAAGGCTTATGGCTTCGAACGAACCCGATTCAAGAAAGGACCTTCGGATTTCAACCTTGCATCAACCAAAAATTCAACCCCCCAACCCCGCTCACGCTCTCGAAATCGCGGATAATTCACGAAATTCAGCTTTGTTCAGCCAACCTCTTTTTTTTCCGCGCCGCGCGCACTCAAGCCTCAAGTCTCATGCCTCAAGCCTCCGCGTTTGCGGCTCGCACGGTTAGATGAACTCCGCGAACTCGAACTCCCGCCGGCGGAACCAGCGCCAGCCGACGACGAGCATCAGCACCGAGACGATCGTCGCCCCGGCGAACGAGGCGTCCACCGGTGAGCGGCCGAAGAGGAGGCAGTCGCGATACGCCCGGATGATCGGCGTCATGGGGTTGA
>CAYMXF010000206.1:0-6291 GCA_964393935.1 uncultured Planctomycetaceae bacterium | reverse complement strand
GAGGGCGGCATGGGCGGGATGATGGGCGAGGGCGGCATGGGCGGGATGATGGGCGAGGGCGGCATGGGCGGGATGATGGGCGCCATGATGGACGGCAGCCAAGCCGACATGAACCAGATGATGAAGCGTGGCCTAGCCTGGGCAGTGAATGGCGTCGCGGGCATGGACCACGTCATGGACCCGATCCTCGTCCTCGATCGCGGACGTTCCTACGTCCTGGAACTTCGCAACGCGACCGCCTGGCACCACCCGATCCATCTGCACGGCCATACCTTCAGGGTCGTCCGGCGCAATGGACGCGACGAACCCTTCCGGCCCTGGCAGGACACAGTGCTCATCCCGCCACGGGAAACGGCGGAGATCGCCTTCGTCGCCGACAATCCCGGGGACTGGATGATCCACTGCCACATCCTTGAACACCAAGCGGGCGGCATGATGGCCGTCGTACGCGTCACCTAGCAGGGTGCTGAAAAAACCCCGAACCCGTCATTGCGAGGAGGCCGAAGGCCGACGAAGCAATCCAGAAACCCGCGGAATACCGCCATGACCCTGGATCGCCACGGACGCTACGCGTCCTCGCGATGACGAGTGGAATGGTTTTTCAGCAGCCTGCTATGAGGAGAATCACGTGAAAGAATCGCAACCGAAACGGACCTCGTCCCGCCGCACCGTCTTGACTTTCACCCTCGGCGGTGGCGCGGCGCTGGCCGCCGGCATGTACGGCGGCCGTTACCTCACGATGGCCAGTCCGGCGCGCGCCGTCGAGGTCACGCTATACAAAAACCCGGAGTGCGAGTGCTGCGAGGGCTACGCGGAGTACCTGCGCGACAACGGCTTCAAGGTCACGGTCGAGGCGACCCATAATCTGCCGCTCATGCAGCGCATGGCCGGTGTGCCCGACGGCCTCGAGGGCTGCCATCTCTCGATGATCGATGGCTACGCCGTCGCCGGACACGTGCCAATAGCGACAATCGAGAAGCTGCTCGGCGAGCGCCCGCCGATAAAGGGCATCACGCTCTCGGGCATGCCCCAGGGTTCGCCCGGCATGAACGGAGCCAAGAAGGAAACCTTCGTCGTGTACGAGATCGGCGGTTCGGATGCGGGCGGCGAGCCGAAGATCTACGCGACGGAGTAGCCCGGCCCATACATGTGATGGAACCCCACCAGCGGAGTCGGCGCGATGATGAATGATCCGAACGGCATGATGGATGCCATGGGCGGCATGATGACGTGGGGCATTGGACTGGTCTGGCTGCTCGTTGTCCTCGTTCTCATTCTCGGCGCGGCGGCGCTCATCAAGTACCTGTTCTTCGGTGCCCGCCGGAGACACGACAATGGTTGACCCGTCGATGACTATTGTCCGGGAGGTTCGGGATATCGGCATGGGAGGTCGCCGGCACCGCCGGGCGCTCATGCTCTTACCTCTTGGCGCCTTCGTCATCCTCGCGCTCGCGTTCGCGATTGGCTTGACGCGCGATCCATCGGTCATTCCCTCCGTGATGATTGGCAAGCCTGTACCCGTGTTCGACCTGCCGCCGGTCAAGGGCCGGATGCTCGGACTGTCGAACACCGACCTCGTGGGCGAGGTCTCGCTCGTCAATGTGTTCGCGTCGTGGTGCACGGCCTGCCGCATCGAACATCCAGTGTTCATGCGGCTCCAGCAGGAGGGCGTCGTCACCATCCATGGTCTAAACTACAAGGACGACCCGGACGCCGCCGCGCAGTGGCTGGACGAACTGGGTGACCCCTACACACGGACGGGAGCCGACCGGAACGGGCGGGTCTCGATCGACTGGGGCGTCTACGGCGTCCCCGAGACCTTCATCGTCGATGCCGAGGGGCGCATTCGCTTCAAGCATATCGGTCCGGTCACGCCCGAGGCATGGAACGAGACGATGCTGCCGCTCATCGAGGAGTTGAGGCGATGACCGACGGGCGGGGATCGCCGCGTCGGGGAACGCGCGCGTGGCTGGCGGCCGGGGCGTTGCTCCTGATGGTCGCCGGCGGTCCCCGCGCCTCGGCTCAGGACACTCTCGAAGGCTTCGTCTGGCTGGAACGCCCGGTGCCCGAGATCATCTTCGCGGACGCGACGGGCGCGCCGCGCACGCTCGCGGACTTCAAGGGCAGGATCGTGCTGCTCAATCTTTGGGCGACCTGGTGCGTACCGTGCCGCGAGGAGATGCCGTCGCTCGACCGGCTCCAGAAGAAACTCGGCGGGGCCGACTTCATGGTTCTGCCTCTCTCGATCGACAAGGGCGGCCGCGCCGTCATCGAGGAATTCTACGCGGAGTTCGGGATCGAGCATCTCGGCATCTACGTCGATCCGACGGCGCGCGCGGGCATGGAGCTGGGAGCCGTCGGAATTCCCACGACGTTGCTGATCTCGGCCGAGGGCGTCGAACTCGGCCGCAAGATCGGACCGGCGGAATGGGACAGTCCCGAGGCGCTTGCGCTCATCGGTTCATACTTGATGGCAACGACCGGGGGCGATTGCGCCTGCCCCATGGGCAGGATGGGAACCGCGAAGCCGCCGAGTTCCAGCGAAGCCGAAGCGGGCTCCGCCAATACGCAACCCTGAGACAGGAGAAGACGATCATGTCCTACGGCACGAACACCGAATCGAAGCAGATACGCGTACCGACCCCGCGCGGCTCGTGGCGCGGCCACGTCCAGGCGGTCCTTAGCGCGCTTCCCCCCGGTCGGGCTCGTTGGCTCGCGCTCGCCGCGATCCTGGTGACGGCCGGGCTCGCGTTCAACTGGAGCTGGCTCGTCGCCATCGGAGTCGGCCCCGTGCTCATCGCGGCCGCGCCCTGCGTCGCTATGTGCGCGCTTGGGCTCTGCATGAATCGCGGAAAAGGCGGTGCCCAAAAGAACGAACAGGCCGACGCCGAACATCCGAGCGTCGCGGCCTCGGGGTGCCGCGCTGGTCAGCGTGACACGAAGAAGCACGGGTGAAGAACATCACGGTAGCACCTAAGCGTTGCCTATCATGGTGGCGTTCCGACCATCGCCGCGTCACTGCCTGGCGGCGATTCTTTCGATTTCCTTGGCTGCGCCTGTCGCTGCGCACACGCTCGACGAGCTTCAATCCGAGCTGACCGAGGGCGAGCATTACGTCCAATTCGTCGATAAACCGACGCCTGAGTTCATTCTACAAGACGCCAACGGAAACGTGGTATCGCTCGCCAGCCTGAGCGGCAAAGTGGTCGTCCTTTGGTTCATCTACGCGAGTTGCCCCGACGTGTGCCCGCTCCAGAGCGAGGCCCTGGCTGCTGTGCAGGGCATGGTCAATCAGACCCCGATGCGCGACCTCGTCCGCTTCATCGCGATCACGACAGACCCCGCGAACGACGGTCCCGATGTCCTCGCGAGCTACGGCAAGGCTCATGGGTTAGACCCGGCGAACTTCGCGTTCCTGACGAGCGGTACGGATGCGCCCGACGCGACGCGCGCCCTAGCCGGGGAATTCGGCCTGAAGTTCACGCTGACCGACGACGGCTACCAGATGCACGGGATCGTCACTCATGTCATCGACAAGTCGGGCAGGCTCCGCGCCCGCTTTCACGGTCTCAAATTCAAGCCCACCAACATGCTGGTCATCATCAACGCGCTCACGAACGACACCCATTAAAGGGTACGTCCGAGTCACAGGCGACCAGCTTCTCCGCCAGCTCGACCGTGATGTCGGCGGCGCGGCCATAGAACGTGTGGTAGTAGGGCAGGCGCGCCAACTGGCGTGTCGCCGCCGCCGCGAGCCGGGGTTCGCTGAAGCCGAGCGCCGTGCACCACAGGCCGGACATGGCCTCGATGTAGCGCCTGCCGCCGTCGTCCTCGACGAAAACGCCGTCGCCCTTGGTGATGATCAGCGGCCCGCGCTGCTCGTGGCCGCGCAAGTTCGTCTGGGAATGGAGGTGGTACGCGATGTCGCGCGCGGCGAGGGAGTTGGGCTGGTACGCCATGTGTCACCCCGGGTCGGAAAGGCGAGTGGACGGCCCACCGGCGCCGGCCGTCAAGTCGAGCCTTGCATGCGCGGGCTCGGGCGCCCAAAGATCGCGCGCCATGCAGACCCGCCCGATCGCCAGCACGGCCCCGTGGTTCCGCCTCGATGTGACCGAGGCGGACTGGGCCGCCGAACCGCCCCACGTGCTCGCGCGCATGTTCGAGCAACTCATGATCATCCGGCGGTTCGAGGAGAAGGTGCTCGAGCAGCTCGCCGAGGACGGCAACGCCGAGCCGCTGATCGCTAGCCTCAAGGCGACGCCCGGCGTCCGCATGGCCGGCCTCTTTGTTCCAGGCCAACCCTTCGAGATCGTCGCCGCGCCGGGCGACCGGCTCGTCTTCGCGTCGATGTTCGTCCAGTCCAACGACCTGTTCTTTGCCCCGCGCGACGGGTCGATCGCCCTATTCGACAGGAACGGCGGTGTCGTCGAGGGTGACCTTACGGACGTCACCGCGCTGTGGGACGCGGGGACCGAGGTCAACCAGCAACCCGGCACAGGCTCGGAGCAAGCACCTCGCCAAGGCATGGCGGGTGTCGGTACGGCGGAGAACGGTGTCGTCCACATGGTTGCCGACGGGTTTGCCTATCCGCGCGTCGAGGACGTCGTCCGCGTCACGATCGCGCCGAAGTAATGCTTCCACATGGGCCGATCCGTTCAGGTCCGCTCGCCCGGACGGATCGGTCACATTGTGTTCACGAATTCGCCATCGAGGCACGATCCAGGTTGCAAATCCTGACTATGAGCCTAGCATTCTGGCGATGAGGCTTCTTGCGCGCATTGTCCTGGTTCTAGCCGTCGCCGTGGGCGGGTCTGCTCCGATGGCGGCGAATAGCATGCCGATGTCCGGGTTCGGCCAACAGCCGACGGGCTTGGTGCATTGCGAGGATTGCGGCGATTCGGCACGCGCAATGGGTGGAGCCGTCTGCGCGATGCCATGCTCCGGAGCCGCGGTTCAGCCGTATGCTAGCCCGGTGCACTCAGCGCAAGGCTTCGGCAAAATCAAAGTCGTCGCCTTTGCCGCCTTGAAATCGGGACGATCGATCGCGCCCGAGCCGTCACCCCCCAAGCACTCTGCCTAACAATGTCGTGACGCGCGTCGCGCCCTAGCGGCCTGACGCGTTGTCTTCGGGTCGGAACGGCGTATTTCCGCCGTGCCATGGATCTGTATCGGCAATGGCAGAGGCGTCTCATGTTGCAGGAAGAGCCGCAAGGATCGTCGCTTCGGAGGCGGACCATTTTGGCGGCGGGTGGCGTCGTGGCAGGCGCAGGAATGGCAGGCCTGCTGCGGCTTCTTGCTCCAACACCCGCGCAGGCCCTTGGAGATCTTGAGTTGATCGCGGCGAGACAGAGCCTCTCGCTGGCACCCGATCGTTGGGTCGAAAACGATCTTTGGACCTACAACGGGATACTGCCGGGGCCGACGATCCGCGCGCTTCAAGGTAGCCGGCTGCGCGTCGCGGTGGACAATCGGCTCGGCGAGGAGACCACGATCCACTGGCACGGGATCAGGCTGCCCAATGCCATGGACGGGGTGCCGCACCTGACCCAGGCGCCAATTTCACCGGGCGAGACCTTCGTCTACGAGTTCGACCTTCCCGACGCGGGCACCTACTGGTACCACCCTCATCAAAGGAGTTTCGAGCAGGTTGGGCGCGGACTTTACGGTGCGCTGATCGTCGAGGAGGTCGAACCGCCTGCCGTTGCTCGTGACATCACCTGGGTCCTGAGCGATTGGCGCCTCCTGCCCACGGGGGAACTGAGCGACGACTTCGGTAACTTCTTCGACGTGATGCACGCCGGCCGCGTCGGCAACACGATCACGATCAATGGCGCTCTGCCCGACGACTTCCTGGTCAAGTCCGGCGAACGCATCAGGCTGCGCCTGATCAACGCCGCCAACGCTCGCATCTTCGCTCTCGAATTCGCCGGCCACCGGCCCATCGTCGTCGCCATGGACGGACATCCGGTCGAGCCTCACGAGCCCGTCGGAGGACGCGTCGTCCTCGGTCCGGCCATGCGCATCGATCTGATCCTGGACGCGACCGCCGAACCTGGGACGCGGCACGCGATCCGCGACATGTTCTACAAGGGACTGGAATACGACCTTCTCGACGTCGTGTATGAGGCCGAGGTCGCGATGAGCGGGCTAGCCGGGGAACCCATGGCGCGACTGGCACCAAACACCGTGCCTGAACCCGACGAATCGAATGCCGTTCGTCACGTCATGACTTTCGAGGGCGGCATGGGCGGCATGGGCGGGATGATGGGCGAGGGCGGCATGGGCGGGATG
>CAYMXF010000205.1:4006-6304 GCA_964393935.1 uncultured Planctomycetaceae bacterium | reverse complement strand
GGGGGCGTGGATAGCAGCGTCGCGGCCGGGCCGGGCAACGCATAGATACCCAGGCCCTTGACGTGGATCGAGTTCGTTTCGATAAAACCGCGGCGGATTTCGTTGTCGTCGTGTTCACTTCGCAGAGAGGACCTGCTCGGCCGCAACGGGATCAAAATACCTCTCGCCACACGCCGCACAGACTTCCGCCCGAATACCGTGCGTCGTACGACCATCGCGAAGCCGAACCGTGACCCTTCGAACCTCGATTCGCTTGGCACCACACATCACACAGCGAGCGAGTGTTTTTCTTTCAGGCGAGGTCCGTATCGACTTTCGCCGAGATGAGGACGTAGAAGTACTCCTGGCCGCCTTCCTGCTCGATCTTCCCTTTTGTGTAGATCGGCGTCCCGTCGAAGTTGGGGCTCTTGATGACATATAAACGTTCCTTTTCGTCCGGTCTCGCCGGGTTCCACGAACGCATTGTCTTGGCGATCGCAGTGGCGTTCATGATCGATTCCACCACATCGCGAGGGAATATCTCATCCGCTTCCATTTCATCAAGGGCCTTAACGGTGTAACGAATCGCGCCCTTGATCGCCAGCCGTTTTATGCGGACGAGTACGTCCATCGGCGCTTAATGATAGCCAAGATTGGCCAAAAAGACAGGGCCAGCGCGTGCGAGACATCCAGCGCTTTGACATGGATCGCGTGGGTCTCAATGGAGCCGCGGCGGGTTTGAGAATTGCCCCAGCGACTCCGGCAACCTAAACTCTGCTCGATGTCCGCAAAGACACGAGTCTTAGTCGCCATGAGCGGGGGCGTGGAGCGCGGCGAGCAGAACCCGACCCTACTGACACTCCAGCGGCTTGCCCGGACGCTGGGCGACTCGATTCGCCCACTGCGGAATCATCAAAGCGCTTGCCCGCCACTCGGCCATCGCCATGATTGGGCTCCTACGGCTCTCGCGAGGTTTGCGGTTTCTTTCATGAAAAGAGAAGCCCCCGGTTTGCATGCCCGGGGGCTTTATGGGTTCTTGTCGAACCGGGTTTGGTACGGTGCGAGCGAAGACTACGCCTTGCCTTTGAGTTCGACCTTGGCGCCGGCGCCTTCCAATTCCTTCTTGAGCTTTTCGGCGTCTTCCTTGGAGACGCCTTCCTTGACCGTCTTCGGGGCGCCGTCGACCATGTCCTTGGCTTCCTTGAGGCCGAGCTGCGTCGCCGCCCGGACGGCCTTGATGACGTTGATCTTGGTCGCGCCGCCGTCGGTCAGGACGACGTCGAAGAGCGTCGGGGCCTCTTCCGCCTCCACCGCGGCGCCGCCGGCCGGGCCGGCCATCATGACCGCGCCGCCGCCGGCCGGCTCGATGCCGTAGGCGTCCTTGAGATAGTCGGCCAGGTGTTGCGCGTCCTTGACGGTCAGGTTGACGATCTTGTCGCCGATGTCCTTGACCGCCGAACTGAATTCTTTTGCCGGTGCTTCCGCCATGTTTATCGTTCCTTACTTTTTCTTGGCCGGAGGCACGTTTGGCCGACCGACCTGGTTTAACCCTCTCGATAGTCGGGATCCCATTGATCCCGTTTAACCCGGACCGCCGGTAGGCAATCTGCCAATCGGGGCAGTCGAGAACGGTTTGGTTTTTGCTTGTGGAACCCGCCGTGGCGGGTTCTGCACAGGCTAAGAGCCTGTGCCACAAATCATGAAACAATCCTCTATGCGACTTTGGTAATCTGCTCTCCCTTTTCCAACTTGTCGATGATCGCCTTGATGCACCCGGCGACTTTCCCACCGGTATGGAGGCAGCCGGCGATCCGTCTGCCCGGCGAGACCGCCAGCATGACGATATCGCCTTGAAGCTCGGCCTTGCTGCGACGCTGCGAAATTTCCTCGATGGTCAACAAGCTCGACTCGCCTTCGACGAGCCCCTTCTTGAGCACGAGGGTCGGATACTCCTTCGCCAGACGCATGAGTTCCTTGGCCGCATCGACGGGGCTGAGCCCGCCGGTCACGAACGCGCAAGGACCGGTCAGGATCGTGGAGATCGGCGCGAGGAGCGTGTCGGCGAAAATGCGCTTCGCGGCGCGGTTGCCGACGACGTGCACCTCGATCTTCTTCTTGCGAAGCTCGCCGCGGAGGGTGTTGACCTCCGTGCCTTTGAGGCCGTGGACGCTGACGACCATCAGGCTGTCCTGGCCCTTGTAGCGTTTGGCAAGGTCTTCGGTGACGAGTTCTTTGATGGCGCGACTCATGGTGATAGCCCTACACTTGTGCGACTTCCAATTCGATCGACGGCGACATGGTGCCGCTGATACAGACCTT
>CAYMXF010000205.1:2138-3906 GCA_964393935.1 uncultured Planctomycetaceae bacterium | reverse complement strand
CGCGGGTGCGCGATGGCGACGTCGAAATCGGTCCAGCCGTCGGTGATTTTCTTGACCAGATCGTCCACGCCGGCCTCGATCGCCCCGGCCGCTTTGGCCTGGTCGGCGTCGTCGCCTTCGCAAAAAGCGATGACCTTCTTGGTCTTGCCGATGCCACGGGGCAGCGAGACCGCGCCGCGGATCATCTGGTCCGCGTTCTTCGGATCGATGCCGAGGTTCATGACGAGGTTCACCGTCTGGTCGAATTTCGTGCCGCGCGTCACGTCCTTGAGCAGCTTGACCGCCGTCTCGATGGGGTAGCGCTTGTCGCGCTCGACCTTCTTGAGGTTGGCGGAGTGCCGCTTGCTCAGTCGGCGCATCGACCGGCCGCGCGCCTTACGACGGCCTTCACCTTCATCCGGCGATGGACTCTTCGGCGCGGCTTTGGCTTTCGCTTTGGGCTTATCAGCCTTGGGCGGCGGACCACCCTGTTCGGCGGCAGCATCGCCGACGGCGGGAGCTTCTTTTTTTGCCATGGACTACCCTCTTAACGACCCGAAGGTCTGCCACGATTCAAGCGGCTCGTGGTCGAGCACAGGCGTGTCAAAGTGACAGCCCAAACGAGCCACGCATGGTACTGCGGCGTGGATTGTTATGCAACGATACAAGACTCTCGCACATGTTGGCTTTAGCTAGTGCAACCGTAACTGTTTATATCACAGTTAGTTAAGATTCATGCGAGGTTGCTCAAGAACACGTTGTGCGTCTTTCGTATTTCCCGGGGTTTTGCGAGGACGGCCGATGATTACTATACGCGGGGGCAGCGGTCATGCGTTCCGATCTTCGAGCGATCATCGATACCGAGCGGTTGGTAAAAAATTTCCGCGCGCTGAAACGCTGTTGTCAGCCGGGCGTTCAATTGTGTGCGCCGCTCAAAGCGAATGCGTATGGCCACGGCATCGATATCGTCGCACCGGCGCTCTTCGACGCGGGAGCGGACTTCGCAGCCGTCGCGACGGTCATTGAGGCACTGGAACTTCGTCGTCTGGCTTGGGCTCGGCCGATCCTCATACTGGGCAACATCTTATCCGTCGTCGACGAGGCGGAGCGGCGCGAACGCATAGAAGCGGTGGTACGCCATCGCTTCACGTTGACGTTGATGGACGAAGAGACGATTTCGCTATTGTCTAGAATAGCATTGCCGGAACCGATCGACGTTCATCTTAAACTGGATTCCGGCATGGGGCGCATGGGCGTCACGCCGGATCGCGCCATCAGATTGGTCCAATCGATACGGGCCGCATCATCGCTACGTTTGACCGGGATTTATTCGCACTTTGCCACCGCGGACTTCAAGGAAATCGATCTTGCCCAGCGGCAATTCTCGACGTTTCGACGGTCGCTTTCGGGACTATGCGACTATCTCCCTCGTGGCGTCACGCGGCACATGGCCAACAGCGCCGCGACTATCATGATGCCTGAAGCACATTTCGACATGGTCCGCCCGGGTTTGGCGCTCTACGGTTCCCTGCCGGCCGATCACATGGGCGAGCGGATCAAGCTGCAGCCCATCCTGCGACTCGTCTCGCATCTCTCCGCCGTCAAGGAACTGCCGACGGGACACTGCGTCGGCTACGGTCAAACGTTTACGACCCGTCGGCCCACGCGGTTGGGAATTGTGCCGATCGGTTACTTCGACGGCTTCCTCCGAGCACTTTCCAACGCCGCGACCGTTTCAACGCCGATGGGCGATGCACCCGTGGTCGGCCGGGTCAGCATGGACCAAATG
>CAYMXF010000205.1:0-2038 GCA_964393935.1 uncultured Planctomycetaceae bacterium | reverse complement strand
TGTGCCCTGCGGCCTCGGCTTTATCGGCGGGGCCAAGGCGACCACGAACGACCCCTTCCATGCAGTCCCGAGAGAGCGCCCTCGCCGGTGGACTCCTGAGGAGAAAAAACGATGAAACGTTCATTGATTTCCCGCGTGATGACTTCAAAACTGATTTTCCCGCTGCTGGCCGGTGGGACAGCCCTTCAACTCGGCGGCTGCGACCCGACGGTCAAGGATTCCATCCTGACCGGGGTCCAGTCCTCGTTGACCGGCCTGGTCACGACCGTGATCGGTGCCTTTTTCACGAGCCTCCAGAACGCCGGAGACACGTCCGGTACGTCCACCTCGGAGCCGGTCATCCAGGCCGTCCAGGCCGTCCAGCACATTGTAAGCTGGTTCGCCTAGACAGAACGGCGGTCCTTCCGATACATTCCTCGACGATCGTCCGATATAGATAGGAGATCGGCCGTCTCTTGAGGAATGTGTCTGATGGGCAAACGGAAGCTCTGGAAACACTCGCGTCGGATCGGCCAAGTTCTCGCCGCGTGCTATCTTTGTCAGCAGATCGGCTGCCTCCCGGACAGCGCCTTCCAGCAGGTTTACGGCGAGAACGTCGTTCTCACCTTCGCCGTCTTCGTCCAATCGATCACATCCATCTTCTTCAACACGATCTTCGGCGTCATTTAGGAGGACTGCCCGCCATGCCACGTCCAATCTCGGGAAGATGGATGCACAAACTTTGGACGATTCGGCGGAAGTGGCGAGCCCTCGCGCTCGTCGCCGCCGCACTACCCCTCTTTCAGGTGACGGGATGCATTCCCGACCCGCTCGGGGCGCTGAACTTCGAGCTGCAATCGCTCGTCAACATCACGCTGATCGACGCCTTCAACACGATCGTGCAAAACATCCTGGGGCTGTAGCCCTCCTCTTGCGGCTTGCTGCGCGCTTCTCCTCGGAGACGGTACAATCCGCCCCGCGGAGGTTGTGCGCTCATGCGATTTGCCATCATCGGTCCGCCTCAATCGGGGAAGTCCACGCTCTTTGCCGCCATTACCGGCGAGCGCATCGATCCAAGCCACGCGCCCAGCGAGCGGATCGCCACGGTCAACGTGCCCGATGCGCGCTTGGACTATCTGGCCGAACTCTACAAACCCAAAAAATACACTCCGGCGCACCTGGAGTTCGTCGATATTCCCGGCGTCAGTCTGGCCGAGGCCGGCGGGCCGACGGAGTTTCGCAAGACGATGAACACGGTTCGCCGTTGTGACGGGATTCTCATGGTCGTGCGGGGGTTTGCGAGCGACTCGGTCGCGAAATATCGAGGGCGGATCGACCCCAAGGCGGACCTCGCCGAACTGCATTCCGAGTTGATCTTCGCCGACCTGGAGCAGGTCACGAACCGGGTTGAGAAACTGGAGAAGTCCACGCAAAAGCCGACGAAGACGCGCGACGCGGAATTGCGCGAGCTGACCATGATGCGGCACGTGCTGAAGGCGCTGGAGACGGAGGCCCCGGTCTCCTCGACGATCCACAACGAGGAGGAGCGAGGCATCGCGGGCAGCTTCGGTTTCCTGACGCTCAAGCCGGTCATCGTCGTCGTGAACGTGGACGAATCGAAGGTGAACGAGCCGCCGCCTTTTGCGCATGACCATGCCAAGGCGACGATCGCCCTGGCGGCGGAGATCGAGGCGGAGATTTCGCAACTCGAGGATGCCGACAAAGCGGCGTTCCTCGCCGATCTCGGGCTCTTCGAGCCGGCGCGCATCCGGCTCATTCACACCTGTTACAACGCCGTCGGGTTGGTGTCCATGCTGACGTGTGGGGAGGACGAGGTCCGCGCGTGGACGATCTTCAAGGACACGCAGGCGGTCGAGGCGGCCGGCAAGATCCACAGCGACATCCAGCGGGGCTTCATCCGCGCGGAGACGGTCTCCTTCAGCGATCTCAAGGCCCACAAGGACATGCGCGGGGCCAAGGCGGCCAACAAGGTCCGCCTGGAGCCGAAGCACTACCTCGTTCAGGACGGTGACATCATCAATTTTCGGTTCAACGTGTA
>CAYMXF010000204.1:0-6324 GCA_964393935.1 uncultured Planctomycetaceae bacterium | reverse complement strand
GAACCGGCGACGCGCGCGACGCTGCTGGGGGTGAAGAAGATGCCGACGCCGATGACCGCCCCGACGACGATGCAACCGGCGTCAAAGGGGCCGAGGACGCGGCGGAGATTGGTTTCTTCCATCGCGATGGTCGAGTATAGCGTCTATCGAGAGATATGCTCGATGTGAACGCACACAAACGGGCGATAGTGCACACTGGATCCCATAGCAATCTTCAAATCGGACGCATGCGGTTTGAAACACGTCGTCGGACCTGGTAAACTGGACTTATGTTTGGCCGCGCGCGTGTGGGCGCGTCGCCCCGGTGGCCGGCTCGCATCGGACTTATTATTACATGAAGGCGGAGTCTCGCCCCGACCGCGATCCTCCGTGATCCCAGCGCGTTGGTAGGAGCGATTGGGCAAACTGTTGGAGGATTCGCCATGTCCCTCACGTCTACGCAAAAGCGATATCCGTCACATGCCGGCGTCGCGCTCTGTGTGGTGATCATCGCATCCCTAGCGGTTCGCACCTCAACCGCGATGGCCGAGCCCAAGAATGCGGCGCACGCCGAGCGTGAAGGATGCGGCTACCAGACCCCCGAGGAAGTCCGCGCGGCCATCCGCACAGCCGTCGAAGCCGGTCAGATTCACGATCCCGCCCTGCGAGTCCTTCCAAAAGTCGCTCAGCGGCCCGCCGCCCCCGCGGGCCCCCGGGGCGGCAGCGAGCCGACCGTCATGCCTGCGGACATCTTTCCTTACGAGGACACCGCTGGCGTCCTCTTGACGAATTTCACCAACGGACAGCTTTTCGATCTGATGGCCGCCGCGAGCAACTCGCTTCTGGCCGCTCACGGGGATAACTTCGACTTCATCGGTTTCTTCCTAAACTTCGCGCCCAACCACACCATCGGAAGCGCGTTCTACCTGGGACTCGAGAACGACACGACCGGGCTCGGCCAAGGCCTTTTCAATGATCGACCCGCGCTGGGTGTCGCGGGCGTCAACCTTCAGGGCTGGGTCATGATGTGGAACCAGGCCAGTTGGGGCCCTACCGACACCACGATGCTGGTGTTGGGACAGGAATTCGAGCATCGATGGGCGCTCTTTCTCAACCCGCTGCTCGACGGCCGATCGCTTCAGGGAACCTCCGGATGCGGCCGGTCGGCGCATTGGAACTGGAAAGCGGACGGCCAGGGCAGCGGCATGGAGATCCGCGAATGGGTCGGTTCGAACCCGGCGGTTCTCGGCGGCGACTGCGCGCCCGGCGGGTTCTTCTTCATTTGCTTCAACTCGGACATCGGCGACTCGCCCGGCGGGCTCGGCGCGGTTTGGAGCTATCCCGACCTGTACCTGATGGGCTACGTCTCGCCGGCGGAAATGGACGCGGGCACGTCCGAGCTGCGCTACATGGAAACCAGCAATTGCAGTTCCAATTATAGCGGCACCATCTCCACGTTCGGCTCGGCCGATATCATCGCCACAAATGGAACCCGCATTCCGGACTCGAACGACTCGCAAAAGGACTTTCGCACGGGCTGGATCATGCTCCACCAGCCCGGCGCGCCGCCGACCGCCGGTCAACTCGACAACGTCGTCAACATCTTGAATCGATGGAGCGAGACGTGGCAATGGAGTTCACTCAACCGCGGGACCGTAGACAACACACTCCTGCTATCGTTTTCGATCAGTTTTCCAAACGGGACCCCCGAGATCCTGGTCCCGGATCAGACCACCACGCTTAACGTGCAGACCACGAACATCACCGGAGCGCCGGACACCAGTTCGGGCCTTCTTCATTACGCGATCGATGGGGGATCGGAGTCCACGGCGCCGCTTTCATTCCTCGGTGGCAACAGTTTTCAAGGCACCATCCCGGCCATCGCCTGTGGATCGACCATCGAGTATTTCGTCACCATCGATGCGATCGGCGGCGGGACGATCCGCGGACCGGCCGCGGCGGTCTTCGCGGTCAGCTATCAATCCGTATTCTTCAACGACGATTTCGAAACCGACGCCGGCTGGACGATCTCCGGCGACGCGGTCGATGGACAATGGAGCCGCGGCATCCCGGTCGGAGGCGGCGATCGGGGCGATCCGCCGACCGATTATGACGGGTCGGGGCAGTGCTGGCTGACGGACAATGTCGATGGCAACACCGACGTGGACACCGGTACCACGATCCTGACCTCGCCCGTGATGGACATCAGCAGCGTCGGCGATCCGTATGTTTCGTACGCGAGATGGTATTCCAACGCCACCGGCGCGGCCCCGCAGGAGGATGTCTTCGTCGTGGAGGTCTCCTCTAACGGCGGGGGCGCGTGGACCAATCTGGAGACGGTGGGGCCGACGATCTCGGACCCCAACTCCGAGGTTTCCGGCGGATGGTACGTGAAGCTTTATCGCGTCGCGGACTTCGTCCTGGTCACGAATCAGTTCCGAATCCGCTTCAGCGCGTCGGACCTCGGCGCCGGGTCGTTGATCGAGGCCGGCGTCGACGCGCTGAGTATACTTGAATGCGCCGTGCCGTGCCCGATCCACGACGGCGATTTTGACGGCAACCTCGTAACGGACGGTCTCGATCTCAAGGGCTTTACCGATGAAATAGTCGCTCCCAGCGGCGATCCTGATCTCGTCTGCGCCGGAGATTTCAATGACAGCGGGGCCGTCGATCTCGGCGATGTCGACGGAATGGTGGACCTCTTGCTGGCGCCGTAGCCAATTGCGGCCCGGGCGGAATAACCCCCTTCGCCGGTCTTTCGCAAAGGTGCCGAGGACGCGGCGAAGATCGGAATTGTCCATCGTTGCGCTTGCCAGTTCAATTGTATCGATTGCTTCACTGATAGGGTGGCTCAAACACGACCGCACGTCTTCGCTGAGACCGTGCCTAGGTTGGGGCGGCTCACGCCAATCCGACGTTGGCACGGGCGGAAAGGCTTAGATCGTCGGTATGGCCGCGCGAGAACCGGTGAAAACCCAGCGCGGCGATCATGGCGGCGTTATCGGTACAGTATGCCATCGGCGTCAGGTGCAGCGCCAAGCCTTCAACGGCGCATCGCGCGCTCAGCCGCTCGCGGAGCATCGAATTCGCCGCCACCCCCCCACCGACGACGACGGTTCTTACGCCGGTCTGCACGACGGCGGCCATGGTCTTACCAACGAGAACATCGACGACGGCCGCCGAGAATGATGCACAGAGGTCGTTGATCTGGTTTTCGCCGAGCCGATCCAATCCTCCCGAAGTCCGCCCGGGGCCGTTTACGTGATAGAGGACGGCTGTCTTGAGTCCGCTAAACGAAAAATCGAGCGAGCCCGGCTTGAGCAGGGTGCGCGGCAGCGCGACCGCTTTCGGGTTCCCTTGTCGGGCGCGGCGATCGACGATCGGCCCGCCGGGAAAGCCCAATCCCAGGATCATCGCGATCTTGTCAAAGGCCTCTCCCGCCGCATCATCGATCGTCGCGCCAAGGAGCGAAATGTCGTCGTAGTCGCGGACGAGATAGAGCGACGTGTGGCCGCCGGAGACGACGAGGGCGACCGCCGGCCAGGGATCGTGCGTCAGTTCGATGGCGGCGCTGGTGGCGTGCGCATGGATATGGTTGACGCCGACGAGGGGTTTGCCCCAGCTCCAAGCGAGCGTCTTGGCCGCCGTCACGCCGACCAGCAGCGATCCAATCAAGCCCGGGGCATAGGTTACTGCGATCGCGTCAATGTGGTCGGCCTTGCACGACGCCTGCCGCATCGCCTCTTCGACCATCAGATCGAGCGTTTGCAGATGTGCCCGCGAGGCGATTTCCGGAACGACGCCGCCGTATTTGGCATGCAGATCGAATTGCGTCGCGATCAAATTGCATCGAACGCCGCGGCCGTCGTCCACGATGGCAACGGACGTCTCGTCGCAGGACGTCTCGATTCCCAAGAGGCGGGTCATGCTAGTTCACGGCGGCGGTCGAGTTTGCCGCACCTTGCGAGTCCGTCGGCGGTTTGGGGTGAAGCTGGGCCTGTAAATACTCCAATGCCTTACGGAGTTGAAGGTCGCCGTCGATGACCGCCTTCGCCGCGGCTTGTCGCTCCGGATCCTCCGCGGATTCGGCGACTTCCGCCGGCGCCGTCTCGGGTACGGTCTCGCGCCCGACCCTGCGCCAAGTCGCCAGCCACTTCGCGCGCTCGTCGTTGGAAAGCACCACCGGCAGCGTTGGCGCGACGCCCCAATCGTCCTTGGCCGTGCTTTGAGGCGTGCGATTGATGCACTGTCCGCAAGGCAGATAGTAGTACGCCGTCGTGAGCTTGATCGCACCGTTCTTCCGATCCAACTCAACGACTTCCTGCACGCTTCCCTTGCCATACGAACGCTCGCCGACCACGACGGCGCGGTGGTTGTCGCGAAGGGCTCCGGAGACGATTTCGGCCGCGCTGGCCGTCGAGCCGTTGATCAGCACCGCCATGGGAAACAGCGGATAGGTCCCGTCGCGCATGGCGAACCACTGCTTCTCATCCACCTTTCGGCCGGCGACGCGAACGATGAGGCCGCTTTCAAGAAATCGGTCCGCCACGTCGCGGGCACTATCGAGCAATCCTCCGGTGTTTTCGCGCAGGTCCAAAACGAGCCCGCGGAGATTGCTTCGCAGGAGGCGATCCATGCGGCCGTCCATCTGCTGGGCGACGTCGTGCGTGAACTTCGTTAGGCGGAGATATCCGATGTGATTTTCCGAATCGAGCATGAACCGCCAATCCCCCGAGCGGGTTCTTGACCAGCCACGCACCGGATCGAGGTGGATCATCGCACGCTGGAGTGTGATCTTCCTCGGCCCCCTCTGTTTCGGATCGTCGGGCCGGACGACCGTAAGGGTCACGTCGGTGCCCGGGGGGCCGTTTAGATAATTGTTGACGATCTCAACAAGCGCCAGGCGAGTGGTCGCTATATCGTCCACGTGCGTGATGATGTCGCCGGGGCGCAGATCCGCCTCGGAGGCCGGCGACCTGGGCGCCCGGTTGATAATTTCCAAGCCTGTCGGCATCGCCCATACATCGACGCCGATGCCGCCGAAGAGACCCTCTGTCCGGTTCTTAAACCGATCATATTCGGCTTGGTTGAAATAGACGGCGTACGGGTCGTGCAGCTTCTCGACCATCGCGCGAATACCGGCGCTGACCGCCGCGCCTGTCAACTCCGAGTCATCCACCTCATCGACAAATCGTTTTCGGATTTGCGCCCGCACGTCGGCCAGCGGGCCGAACGCCTTGTACACGGCGTCGCGCCCGGCGATCGTCTGAGGCAACTGCCACATCAGCAGCGTGATCATGGCGATCACCAGAATCCAGGCGAGATTACGTTTTGGCATGGCGCCTCCTCGGGGTGGGATCGTGAAGGGAGTCGATGAAACTCGCATTTTGCGCCTGCCCGCGAAGGGCGTCAAGCGGGCTGTCCTTCGTCGTGGCCGCGCTCCTGTACCAGCCCGCGCGGCGAAATTCCAGACATCGCGCGACAAGAAGGTTGACGGCCGACGAGAAGTCGGCAAGATAGTTGATTGCAGCCGTAAGCGCGTGCATAATTCGGGTGGGAAACGGCCCCGCACGGTACGACCCAGGGAGGACAGGCCATGAGCGCAGGATTTGACGCCCACTGTGATGATTTTCACACGGCCACGCGCCTCTTCCTCAAGCTCGACCTGGGCCTGGAGCGCGAGACGGTCCTGCACTTCTTCGACAGCGTCAAGCGCGAGTTCCCGACGCTGCGCAAGCTCCGCCGCCGAGAAGACGGCAGCATTTTGCTGGAAGAGGACGAAACGGAGGACGGCTCCCGCCGCTGGCTCCGACTGGAAAACGCCGCCATCCGCCTGGGTCACTACAACCCGCCGTCGCTGGAAGAGGCACTGCGCTTCGGCCAAGTCGTCCTCAAGATGGCCCCCTATCACCTGACGCTCGGCGAGTTGGACTACGACCACCTCGAAGTCGTCTTCGGCTTCGATCTTGAATATCGAGGCAACCACGACCAACTCGTGGCCGACACGCTCTTCGCCGACGGCCCGCTCGGCGGCTTGATCAATCACGAAGGCGTCTTGCACGCCATCGACTCCCAACCGTTTCTCGGCGTCTCGTTGACGGAAAACTGCGACACGCAGTTATACCTGGAGATCAAGAGCCGCACGTCGACCTACGAAGTGCGAACTCAGCAGTTCGAGCCTCAGCCGCTCTCCGTCTTTCTGACGCTCCGCCGGTACTGGGGCTTTGATGAATCCGATTCTCTCCTCGACGCCCATCGCGACCTCTCCGAGCGCGCCGAGGAATGGGCGGCGTCCAAAATTGTTCCCCTCGTCGTCAACCCCCTCGCCCATGCCATCGCCTCACG
>CAYMXF010000203.1:0-6337 GCA_964393935.1 uncultured Planctomycetaceae bacterium | reverse complement strand
GTAGAGCACTAGCCTTCCAAGCTAGATGTTGCGCGTTCGAGTCGCGTCGCCCGCTGTTGGCCTGAAACCCTCTCGATCGACCCTTCCAACGGAGGATTCGCCATGAACCAAGTGATTTTGCTTGCGGTCGCCGCTCTGATAACTGTCCCGACTATGGGCGAGCCAAAGAACTCTGACCCCCACGCCGGATGCAAGAAGGAAATCTCTGAACTGGAGGCGAAGGTGCGGGAACTGCACCGGAAGAACAAGGCCCTTGAAAAGGAATGCGCGACGCTCACGGCCTCATTAGCCCGTGCCCGCGTTGAAACGAAACAGTTGCAAGCCACGTTGACCGCCAAGTTGGAAAAAGCGTTGGGGCGGACAGAATCGCAGGTCCAGCGCATCCGCCAGGTAATCAAAGATGAGACTTTGGTTGATGGCATGACCGTGGACGAAGCTAAGGAAGCGCTGTCGGGATACCAGGGCCCTTACATTATTGACAAGAGCAGCGAAGGAGACACTTACCGATGGTCAAAACTAGTTAGCTATGCTCAGAACCAATTGCCGCCCCATGGCGGGACAGATACCACGCAGTACGTCGAAGCGCACGTGCGGGCCGACAGGATCATCTCATGGAAAATGTGGAAGGAAGTAACTGATGTCCCGCCGCTAAGGGTTCCGGCCCGTTAAAACGACTAGGGCGGTCGCCATCATACTCGCTTTCGCTTGACCCGTCCCTCGGCGATCGCCAAGGCCAGCCGCGCGTTCGATGCTTCTCGCCCGATGGGGAACCAACTCCTGCAACAGAGCGTTCGATCGGTCACCCAAGTGAGGCCGGGGGTTAGATGATCTCGGTCTTTCGCTGCATGGTCGCTCCCAGCTTTCAATGGTCGCTTAATGACCCCTCAATCTCACCAGGAGCAACTTGAGTCGCTCAAGTCGATCCGATCTATGTAGGCTTGTGCGTCGGCGGCCGATACACCGGGCTCCGCTTCTACGATAAGCACGTTAACGCCGAGGTTTTCAGCCCCCTCAACGCCGCCAGTCAGGTTCTTAATAAACACCATGAAAGCGTAGCCTTGCTTAATTTTTTCCATGACTTCCGTAGCCAACTCGCTTCCTAGGTGACCGAGCTTTTCGCCGCTCTCACGATGGACACGGATCGCATTGGGGTATTCCGGGTGATTTTCGTCGTATTCGAGCCGCAGTTTTTCGAATAGCTCGCAACCCGCGATGATGTCCTGCCTAATTGTTCCATCGTCATTTTCGAAAGTCACTCCGACCACCTTGGAGTGATAATGCCTGATTCCCCGGCGCTCCAGCAGCTCGTTAACCTCCTCCAGCGAAGCGTCCGGCGACACCTTGATATGTCGACGTCGGAGTACCGCTACGCCCAAACGACGCTCCAATTCTTCTAGCGGCGTGTCGAACGGCGCTTGCTCCCCTTCAACTCGAAGCGCGGCCAGAGCCAAAAGACGCTCACCTTCCGAATTGCTCAGATTGTCGGGAACGTCGAAACCGAATTCGCGGAGCCGCTCGATTGTCCTTGGCTTTGCGTAATAATCCTCCCCCGCCTTCCGAAGCTGTGAACGGCACGTGCGGCAGAACCATTGCCCGCTTTCGAGCTGCTTCAGCACGCGGCGCTCCAAACCGCACCCTTCGCACTTACCCCGTTTTCGCTCAGCTCCGCCCGCGGACATTCTTTTGGCTCATAAAAGGTACCAGCGTAATCGAACCGCCCTCTGATTTCAGCGTAATAGTACTAAGCTTATGACCGGCGAGCCGTTCGGACATTCACACCTGAAAGCAAGGGGTCTGCACATGAAATACTCCGTTGACGAGTCCGTCGGGCTTCTCGCGCCCCCGAACCCGCTTTAGGCGACAAGCAGCCGCCGATTGGAATAACACTTGCCGCCAGGAACCCTTTTTAGCCGCTTGCCGTTGCACGACATCCGTCAGTCTCAGCCACACCCTTATACCCTGCAGCTTGACTCGACGTAGAGTTTTTTCAAAAAAAGGCAATGAAATCGCTTGACAACTAAATCTTTCATGACATAATATTAAGTCGGTATCCACGAATGACCAGCTCAACCGCCATCCAAATCCTACAACGGCCCAGCCAGGGGGCGGTCCTGCTCCACCCCATCAGGCTTCGCCTCCTTGGCAAGCTCGCGGAGCCGAATTCCGCCAGCGGTCTTTCCCGCGACCTCGGCATGCCCCGTCAGAAGATCAACTACCACCTTCGTGAGTTGGAAAAGAACGGGCTCGTCCGCTTCGTCAAGCAGCAGCGCAAGGGCAACTGCCTGGAGCGGATCGTGCAGGCGACCGCGCGGAGCTATCTCATCAGCCCCGAGGTGCTCGGCTCGCTCGCGTCCGACCCGAGCCGCATCCCCGATCGCTTTTCCTCCGCGTACATGGTGGCCGTCGCCGCGCGGACGATCCGCGAGCTATCCGTCCTACAACAGCGCGCGGACAAGGCCAAGCAGCCGCTGCCGACCTTTAACTTGCAATCGGACATCCGCTTTGCCACTGGCGAGGACCGAAACGGCTTTGCCGAGGAACTCACGCAGGAGATTGCCCGGCTGACGGCCAAGTATCACAACGACGTCGCGCCGGCCGGCCGGCTGTATCGATTCTTTCTGGGCGGGTACCCCGCGATCACAAAGACCGACGACAACGAAAAGACAACGTCCCCGCGCTCGAAGACAAATAGGGCGGGTTCCACCCGCCGTTCCCAGGGCGATCACGATACGGCGGACGAAGCCCGCCCTACGAAGAAGGAGTCAGCTTCATGAGCCAAGTTAAAGCCCCGCGATCGATCGAAAAGGAAATCCGCATCCTTGCCCCCGTCGAGGCGGTCTGGAAGGCGCTGACCGACGGCGAGGAATTAACGCGGTGGTTCCCGCTCGAAGCGCGCGTCACGCCCGGCGAAGGCGGCCATATCTGGATGGCGTGGAAAAACGACTGGCAGCATTCCACCCCGATCGCCGCGTGGGCGCCGAACAAGCATCTGCGGCTCATCTACATGGAACCGACGCTCGCCGCCAAGCCCGGCGAGCCGGGGATACCCTTCGAGATTCCCCACCAAGTCGCGCTCGACTATTTCCTCGAAGGCAAAGGCGGCGAGACGGTCCTGCGGCTCGTGCATTCCGGTTTCTCCGCGGACGCGTCGTGGGACACGCAATACGACGGCACGATCACTGGCTGGGAGTTTCAACTTTCCGGGCTCAAACTCTATCTCGAACGCCACTATGGCTCGCCGCGCCGATGCGTCTATTGCCGCGCATCCATCCCCCACCTGTCGATTGAGAAGGCTTGGACAAGATTGATGAGCCCAAACGGCCTTCTCAAGGACGAGCACCCCGGTCCGTCGAAAGCCGATACGCGATACGCCTTCACCACCGCGGCCGGGAATCGGCTCGAGGGGATCGTTCACACATGGGCTCCGCCAACCGGCTTCTCCGCAACGGTCACGAACCTTAACGACGCCTGGATGCGGCTGCATATAGAGGAGTTAACGCTCTTCGGCCGCCGCGACGTGAACTTCTTCATTGCGACGTACGCCCTGCCGGAGAAACAGGTGAGCGATTTGCAAGGTCGATTCGACGGCCTGCTCAACTCGTTATTCGCAGCGGCCTCGTGATGTGTGGAATCGGTGCTTTGCCGGTTCGGCACAGGCTAACGCAGTCAGGTCGCCCCGGCGACTCGACTGGGCGAGCCGTGGACCACAACCGCAATCTCGCCACGGCCTCGCGTGCGCGAGACCGTGCCGCCCGCCGCTTACACGCGGGTCGGATGAATTTCGGAGGCCGAAAAACGAGGCTCGCCCTTCCGGACTTCCTAACCCAAGCTCACGGACGCGTGTCCGTGAGCTTGATTTTTGCGCCGGCGAGATCGAGGATCGCTCGCTGTGCCGCAGGGACTGGCGTGCCACACTCAGGACAGATGCCGCTCTCATTGCCGATGAGCCAATACCGGCATGTCGCACAAAGCTGCCCAGATCGCAACGCGCGTTGTCGCAGCATCGACCTGGACCATCGAGTGAGCGGAAGAACCGCGAACGCCCCGCCCAACAACCACAGCGACACCCAATTGGTGTAATGTCTGATTTCGGTCGGGCCATTCGGACCAACTGTAGCGTCCACGATCCAGATTGATTTGTCTAATTCAGAGCCGAATAGGCTGTGGAACGATCGCACCCGGTTCGTTGGAACGGAGAAAACAATCGAATCCCCGACGACGCCATCTATCTGTTTTTCGGTGACCCGCCTGACGTAGACGTAGCCGTCTTCAAAAGCGCAGCCCCACATCGGCCTGGGCTTCGATCCCACTGTTTCCTGGCCGCCGATCTTCCAACTGAATCGATAGCTGGTGGTCGCCAACCCGACGAACAGAACCGCAATCGCGCCGCTCACGAATGTCAGCATGCGGAACACCGGCCTGTCGAAAATCATTGATTGCTGCTGCATCGCCTGTCATTCTACCCTTGCAAGATGGCCGCCGACATGCACTAATGCCCGGTTCGTGAATTGAACCGACCGTTTTGAGGTGTTCCGCATGCGCTGGTCTCACTATCTGATCCCCACCACCAAGGAAGTTCCCAAGGACGCCGTTGTCCCGTCGCATCAACTCATGCTTCGGGCCGGGCTCATCCGCCAACTCGCGGCGGGCATCTACAGCTACCTGCCACTGGGCTATCGATCACTACGCAAGATCGAGGCGATTGTTCGCGAGGAGATGAACCGCGCGGGGGCGATCGAGCTGCACCTCCCTGTGTTGCACCCGATCGAACTGTGGCAACAGACTGGCCGGACCGCCGCGATGGGCGACGTGCTGCTCAAGCTCCGACCGGTGAAGGACGGCGACGAAGGCGATTGGCGGGCGCAGACGGTGCTCGGCCCGACGCACGAGGAGCCGGTGACGGAGATCGCCAAGGCGTACCTCTCCAGCTACAAGATGCTGCCGATCAACCTATACCAGATCCAGGTGAAGTTCCGCGGCGAGGCGCGGCCCAAGAGCGGCGTCTTGCGGACGCGCGAGTTCCTGATGAAGGACGCCTACAGCTTCCACCGCGACAAAGAGAGCCTCGACGAGGGCTATCAGAAGATGTACGACGCCTACTGTCGCATCTTCAGCCGCTGCGGCCTGCCGTACATCGCCGTCGAGGCGGAGAGCGGGCCGATCGGCGGCGATGCCTCGCACGAATTCATGGTCCTGACCGACGCGGGCGAGGACATGGTCGCGCTCTCCGAGAATGGCGACTACGCGGCGAACACCGAGCGGGCCGTCGCCGCCCCCCTGCCGCAGGATAACGCCGAGATGCTGGCGCTCCGCGAGGTCCATACGCCGAGCCAGCGGACGATCGACGAGGTCTGCGCATTTCTCAATACGAAGCCGTCGCAGATGATCAAGACGCTTATCTACGAAGAGGATGTAATTGACGAATTCCTCAAACACCGAGATGCCTTAAAGGCCAAACATCACCAGGTTATTCCCGAAAGCAAACAAACTATGTCTCGTTGGGGTATGCTTCCGGTAGTGGTTCTCGTGCGCGGAGACCACGAAGTGAATGAAAATAAACTATCACGGTTAGTAGAGGGACGTCGACTGAAGCTCGCTGGCGCGGATACCATCCGGGAGATTACGCAAGCGGAAGTAGGCTTCGCAGGGCCGCATTCGCTCAAGGGGCCTTGCCGGGTCATTATCGATCAAGCCGTTGCGGTGATGCGCAATGGCGCGACCGGCGCGAACAAGTCGGACTATCACGCGGTCAACGTGAACCCCGGCCGCGACTTTCCGCTCAAGGGCGAAAACGTCACCGTCGCCGACGTGCGGATGGTCCTCGATGGCGATCTGTCCCCCACCGGCAGCCGCTCACCGATCCGCCTCAAGAAGGCCATCGAGGTCGGCCACGTCTTCAAGCTCGGCACGAAGTACAGCGACTCGCTCAAGGCGACGTTCCTCGACAACGACGGCAAGCCTAAGTCGTTCATCATGGGCTGCTACGGCATCGGCCTGAACCGCATTATGGCCGCGGCGATCGAAGCCCATCACGACGACGCGGGAATCCTCTGGCCGACGTCGATCGCGCCGTTCTCCGTACTCATCGTCGCCCTCGACCCCCGCGAAAAAGAAGTGATGGACACCGCCGAGCGGATTTACAAAGAACTGTCCGCTGCCGGTCTCGACGTCCTCTTCGACGACCGCGACGAACGCGCCGGCTTCAAGTTCAAGGACGCCGACCTCATCGGCATCCCGTTGCGCATTACCGTCGGTCGCAAGGCGCTGGCCGAAGGCGTCGTGGAGTTGAAAGAGCGGGCCAAGAGTGAAGTGGAAAAACACCCGCCTAACGATGTAA
>CAYMXF010000202.1:0-6347 GCA_964393935.1 uncultured Planctomycetaceae bacterium | reverse complement strand
TGGAATAACGCACTTACGGCCCGGCGCCTCAAATCAACTCCAGAAAGCCGACTCGTCAGCCAAAACGAGGTCAAATTCTGTCGGCGCGCAAGTTGTCGCTCTTTCTTCGAGCCGGTCGGCTAAGCCTTCCGCCGGGCTCGCCCGGCCCTCCCTCGGTTTCAAGTTTGCCCCTTACCGGGTCGATAACTAGCACATGCTTTCCTTGCGCGCAAAGCACGCAACTTCTGCCGGTGGTGCGACCGGCCGCCGCGCGGAAAAGTGACTTCATGTTGGCCCAGGAAGACATCGACGCCGTCCTTGCCGACGCCCAGCAGGCGGTCGACAACCTCGCCAGCGACGTCAACCGTCTGACCGGCGCGACGCCGTCACAGACCGTCTCGCCCTCCACGAAATCGTCCACGACGGCTCCTCCCGCTCCGCCCCCGGCGTCCCTCCCGTCGCATCTCCAGCGCATCTTGCGGCTACGCGTCCCCATCAATGTCCGATTGGCGGCGCGGACCCTGCCGATCGCCGAGGTCTTGAAGTTCGCCCCCGGAACGATCGTCGAATTCGACCGCTCGGTCGATGCGGAGCTGGACCTGATGGCGGGCAACCGGCAGATCGGCACCGGCGTCGCCGTGAAGTACAATGAACACTTCGGGATTCGCGTGAACTACATCGGTGACGTCCGCCAACGGATCGAATCCCTGACCGGCTAGAATGCCGGCCTACCGAATTGGCGCGACCCACGAATCAGGGCACATCCCCCATGAGAACGATCGTCACGGGCGCCGCCGGCTTCCTCGGCTTTCATCTCTGTCGCCGACTGCTCGACGCCGGGCACCAAGTCGTCGGCGTCGATAGCATGACCACCGGCAGCCCGGCTAACGCGGCGGATTTGTCGCGGATCGGCGGTTTCACGTTCATCGAGCAGGACATCCGCGAGCCGCTGCGCATCGACGGCCCCGTCGACCGAATCTACAACATGGCCTGCCCGGCCTCGCCGGTGGATTTCCACGACAAGGCGGTCGAGATCATGTTGACGTGCAGCGTCGGCGTGAAGAATCTCCTGGACCTTGCCCGCGCCAAGTCCGCCCAGATCCTGCAAGCCTCGACGAGCGAATGTTACGGCGACCCTCTCGTACACCCGCAGCCCGAGACCTATCGTGGCAACGTGAACCCGATCGGCCCGCGCGCGCCCTACGACGAAGGCAAGCGCTTCGCCGAAGCGATGGTCATGACCTATCACCGCCTTTACGGCGTCTCCACCAGAATCGTCCGCATCTTCAACACCTACGGCCCGCGCATGCGGACTAACGATGGTCGGGCCCTGCCGAGCTTCATCCGGCAAGCCCTCGCCGGTGAGCCGGTAACGATCCACGGCGACGGCTCGCAGACACGATCGTTCTGCTACGTCGACGATCTCATCGAGGTGATTCTCCGCACCGCCGACAGCGACTGTCACGAGCCGATCAACATCGGCAACGACGTGGAGATCACGATCCGCCAGGCCGCCCAAAAGATCGTCGAGCTGACCGGCGGAAAGAGCCCGATCGTCTGCACCGACCGACCGGTCAACGACCCCGAACGCCGCTGCCCGGACCTCTCACGGGCCCGTGAACTGCTCGGCTGGTCGCCGCAGGTGGACTGGCAGACCGGCTTCGCTCGAACGGTGGACTATTTCCGTTCCCTCCGCCACGGGTCGTCCCCGCACGGGCAGTCCTAGTTCTTGCAGCGTGGCAACTCGGCGCGCGAACCGCACGTCTCCGGGTCTTTCGCCTTGTGGGTGCGAGAATCCCGCCCGCCCTTGACGTTGCGGGGCAATGTCGTAGCTCAGCGATCACCGTCCTATCGTTTTGGGCACACCTCCCCCCCTCAACGAGCCTCAATGAGCCGCAAAGAGCCAGAATCCGCAGATGGCGCAGATGAACGCCGATCGGGGCCGAGGGGCTGAACAAAGGCCGGTACCCTGAAAAAAGCTGAAAGGGTCGGAACAGGCGAAAGGCTTGAGGCTTGAGACCTGGGGCTTGAGGGAAGACGAATTGTGGAAATTAGTCTTTTGATTAGTTACAGGCGGCATGGATTACCTGTCTTTCCAGTTTCGGGTTGAACAACGGTTTCGTAGAAGTTTTTCTCCTTGAACGTGCTTGAATTTCTTGAAATTCGTGTCCTTGGCCGTCGGCGCGCGGAGTCTCCGAAGCCGCGAGCCTGCTGCAACGGTTCGGCAGGTCTCGCTTCTGCTCGACCATGCCCTACGCGGCGGCACGCGGCGGTTTTTCTATCCTCCGTATAACAACCTTGCTCAGCGCACCGGTTCGGGAGTGAAAAAACGGAAGTGGCCGGTGGGGAAGGGGTTAGGCTTCGTCACATCATCAGGTTCGGGCGTTGCGGGGGAGGCCGATCAGGCGATTACGCTTTCATGGGCCACGGGTAAACTTAGTGGCCGGAGCGGGCGCACGCGTGGAGAGTAGAATGATCTTTTTTCCACGATGCTCCCTTTGCCACGACGCATTTTGGAGCCATCACATGACAGGGATCTGATGACGGATCTGGATCTGCAAATCCTCGAAGCGATCATGTTGAAGCCAGGGCAGAAAGCCAAGGACATCGCTATGCGTCTCGGCGTTGATCGGAACCTAGTCAACTCGGCGCTCTACGGCAGACTGAAGGGTAAGGTTCAGCAGGACAAGAGCTACCGGTGGTTTCCCAAGGACGCGGCCGCTGTCCCAGGGCGTTCGGATCAAGAACCGAGGCAACTCGACACCCCACTGGCCCGGCTCTCTCGCTACTACCTCGACTGCCTTAACCAGGATGATTTGGACGGCGTGAGCGTGTTCGCGAGCTCTAACTACGGCGACCCAAACTACATTGAGCTTGAGACCTTGCCTATGTTTGCGGAGAACAGAGCCGATCCATTCGATTCGGAGGCTGGCCGCAGTCTGCTTGGACGGATTCGTAGAGACCGTAATCGGCAAACTGTATTCCTTGGGTATCCGGTACGGCTGAACTTTATTCGGTCCCGCAAGGGCTGGGAAGGATTCAAGGTCGAGCCGATATTGCTCGTACCTTTTCAAGAGGCAGACAATAGGCATGGCGTCCCGACTCTGTCGGACGACCTGCCACAGATCAACTTTCGGGCGCTGCGGGCACTGTCTAACGCAGGTGACACCAGCCTGATCGAAGAAGCTATCCAATTGGCGGAGGAACTCGGGCTGGGCATTGTCGCCGCCGAGCAGCCGGACTTTGACGAGTTGCTCGCGAGGCTGCGTGAGATTCGGTCTGAATGGGACTGGCGGGAAGTGATCGACCCTCACGCATTGAGTAATGGAACGCCTCTGTCCGGTCTCAACCAGCAAGGCATATTCAACCGCGCCATTCTCGTTGCTGCTGAACGCTCACCCTACACCAAGGGGCTCGAATCCGAGCTCGGGTTGTTACAGTCTGTCGAGGAGGGTAAATACCACGCCACTTCTCTTGGGGCTTGGCTCAGCAGGAAAACCATCGACTCGCCGCCGGCGGACCAGCAGCCGTTGCTCGAAGTCCTTCCGTTGAACAGTGAACAGCGCCAAGCCGTGCGGCAAGCGCTGTCGAACCCGCTTACCGTCATCACTGGACCGCCAGGCACGGGCAAGTCGCAGGTGGTGACGTCAATCCTGGTGAACGCGGCGCGTCAAGGCAAGACGGTCCTGTTTGCCAGCAAAAACAACAAGGCAGTGGACGTCGTCGAGACTCGGGTGAATGCGCTCGGTCCTCGGCCCGTGCTGCTGCGCCTCGGACCGAATCGGTATCAGAGCCAACTTGCCGCATACCTCGTTTCACTGCTGGCGGCTTCGGCAACGGCGGATGACCACGAACGGTATCGTGAGCATGAGGCTATCCACGCGCAGCTCCAACAGCGTTCAGACGCCATCGATGTTGAACTCCAGGTGTTAGTCGACCTCCGCAACGAAGTCGACCGTTTGGAACAGCAAGTGGAGCATATCCGTCAAGAAATCGGCGTAGAGGTCTTCCGTCGTCTGCGGGCTATCGATCGTCAGGAGCTGATGAAGGCTGCTGTATTGTTTAAGGCTGCCGTCGATCAGGCAAACAAGTCCAAGCAACCTTTCATGACGCGGTTAGCCTGGCCGTTTATCTGCAAAGCTCGCTTTGGGCGATTGTCGGAAGCGGGAAGATCGTTCCAACAGACTTTTCAGGAAATTGGATTGCCAATTCCAAAGCTGCTTCCCGATTCATCGCTCACCGTCGGCGAGTGGATTCAGTACGGTACCCGGCTAGAGAGCCGCATGTCGCAGGTAACGGCCGCCCGACAGTATTTCGGAAAACTGACTGCGCTTACCGTGGCACGATCGCTCGAAGAACTCAGCAGATTGCGGAAGAAGCTGACCGAAGACCTAGCCGACAATTCGGAATTGCTGTGGCGGGCATGGTTGCGGCTCCAGCCTTCGCGCATGGGTCCGGATCAACGCAAGCTCCTGGGTGACTATAGCGCTTTGCTTCAGATGATCATTTCTGCCAATGATCAAAACCGCCAGCTCGGTCGTGACGTGTTCCGGCGGTATTACCAACTATTCCCGCAGATCACATCGATCCTGTCCTGCTGGGCTGTGACCTCTCTGTCCGCTCGTGGGCGTGTGCCGTTCGATCCGAACTTTTTTGACATACTCGTAATAGATGAGGCAAACCAGTGTGACATCGCATCCGCTTTGCCGCTGTTATATCGGTCCCGCCGAGTCGTGGTGATCGGCGACCCGATGCAACTACGACACATCAGCACTTTGTCAAAGCAGCAGGATCAACAACTGCTCAGCAAGCACGATTTGTTGGACGACTTTCCAGGGTGGGCGTATTCGGTCAGGTCACTCTTCGATCTCGCAAGCAGCTTGTGCCGCAGTGAGGACATTGTGGCGCTACGTGATCACCACCGTTCACACGCGGACATTATTGAGTTCTCGAATGACGCATTTTACGAAGGTCGCCTCCGAGTCGCAACAAACTACGATCGATTGCGTACTCCACGCCCCGACGAGCCCGCTGTTCGTTGGGTAGATGTCCAGGGTAGTGCGGTTCGTCCTGGCAGCGGCGGCGCGGTGAATGAGGCGGAAGCAGTAGGTGTCGTTAAGGAAATCGAGCGGCTCATCAGCCAGGGGTATCGTGGAAGCATCGGCGTGGTCAGTCCGTTTCGAGCGCAAGCGAATCGAATACGGGATTTGGTCCACGGCCATGACAGCCTAGCCGCGTGCATCGCGGATTTCGATTTCCTTGCTGACACGGCACACAAATTCCAAGGAGACGAAAGGGACGTGATGATCTTCTCTCCGGTCGTGTCGCCAGGCATCAGCGTAGGTTCCCTTGGCTTTCTCCGCAGCAATCCGAATCTCTTCAATGTTGCGATCACACGTGCTCGAGCAGCCTTGATAGTAGTTGGCAACAAGGGAGCTGCGCTCAACTGCAACGTAGAGTACCTCGCGAAATTCGCGGCTTTTGCCGGGCGAGTTGCGAATCGAGGCGAACCGAATGTCGTGGAAACACCAATCGACCTGGGTCCGAAATACCCGACTGTTTCGAATCCAGAGCGCGTTTCCGAATGGGAGCGATTCTTCTACGGAATACTGTATAGAAATGGCATCCGTCCGGTGCCGCAGTATTCCGTTGAAAAGTACCTGCTCGACTTCGCAGTGCTCGACGGAGAACGGCAACTCAATATCGAGATCGACGGCGAGCGTTATCACCGGAATTGGGACGGAGAGCTATGCCGCCGGGATCAAATAAGAAACCAACGGCTGATGGAATTGGGGTGGGACATTCTCAGGTTCTGGGTCTACCAGATTCGGGACGATCTTGACCGCTGCGTGGCTCGCGTGCAGGAATGGACCAAAAGCGAGGAAACGAGAGATTGAACCGAGCCGGGCGCAACGCTTAAGATAGTCCAGTGGCTAAAATACCAATCCTCCGCCCCTACCGGGGTGGAATTGTAATAACACGCTCTATTCCACGGGTTCCACGTCGCGGGGCTTCCGCCCGCGCGACGCTCCACCCGCGGCTACATTCCGCAACCCCGGTTGGGGTTGGGGGTGTTTGTTGCTTGTCGACCCAGGGTAGCCCCGGCGCGCCGGGACAACCCTGGGCTGGAGGCCGTAGCCCCGTTGGGGCAAAGAAGAATGGAAAGACTCAGAGAACGTGGAGGTGGACTCGCAGGTAGTCGTGTTTTAGAGTTTCAGGCATGGGCACCCTCTCGGCGCGGGACATACTGACGAACGCGGACATCCTGGCGACGGTCAAGCGGTATTGGGGCTTTGACGCGCTGCGACCGCATCAGGAGCAGGCGATTCTCGCGGGGCTCCAGCAGCGTGATTCGCTGGTCGTGCTGC
>CAYMXF010000201.1:0-6360 GCA_964393935.1 uncultured Planctomycetaceae bacterium | reverse complement strand
TAAGAACCGATCTCTTCGTATTCTTGGCATTGGACCCTGTATGTCCGCGCCCTCCGGCGGCCGTTCGCGGTATCATCTGCGACGTGAGCATGCCGCGTTGAGGCGGGAAGTGCCGTGAATACGCAGTCATCAAATTTCATCTCGACTCAAGCGCCCGCGAAGGTCAATTTGACGCTCGCGGTGCTCGGCCGACGGCCGGATCATTTTTACGAGATCGAATCGTGGGTGGTGAAAATCGCCTGGTTTGATCGGCTGACCTTCTGCCGTTCCTCGGAACTTAGATTGGCGATTCAAAGCGATAGGGGCGGCCTTTCAGCGGATGAATCCAATCTTGTCTTACGTGCAGCTCGCGCATTAGCGCGGGAATCAGGGCACGCGGCAGAGGCGGCGATCACGCTGGAAAAGAAAATCCCCATCGGGGCCGGGCTCGGCGGAGGCAGCAGCGATGCCGCGGCGACCCTGCGCGGGCTTAACGAACTCTGGGGACTGCGCTGGACGATAGACAGCTTAAAAGCCGTTGCCCGGCGGATCGGTTCGGACGTACCGCTTTTCATCGAGGAAGCGCCTGCCGTCGTCATCCGTGGACGCGGCGAACGTGTTGAACCGCTCTCGTCGTCTTGGAAAGGCTGGGTGGCGATCATCGTACCCGCATACTCGATTTCGACGGCGGCGGTGTACGGCGTCCAGTCCAAGTATCGGTCGGACGAACGCGCCTCCACCAAGCCCTGGATGGAACCCAATCGTGCGGCGTCCGAATTACAAGTGGACCTCTTCAACGATCTTGAGCCGGCGGCGATCGCCTGCGAGCCGCGCTTGGCGGCTCTGCTTAAGACAATGGACGCCATATTCGATCGTCGCGTCCTGATGACCGGCAGCGGGAGCTGTCTTTTTGCCATATTCGATAGCCGCATGGAGGCGGAGGCCTGGCGCTGTGAAGCCATAAAGCAAGCGCAACAGCCCGTCCGAATCGAGATCGTCCCGGTCTTGTGACTTCCGAAGGGTGGAAGCCGAGGCCGTTTTCGATTATCGTCGTGTCGACTGTGGATGGGAGGATCGGTCCGTGATCGGCCGAAGGAGGTGTGCGGAGATCCGGACGGGTCGGCGAATCCCTTGGCTTGCTCGATGGAAAGCCTTCGGGAGGCTCACGAGATGAACATCACTGAGATTCGCGTCAAGTTGGTCGGGAAAAACGCGGAGAGGCTCAAGGCGTTTTGCAGCGTGACGCTCGATGACGCCATCGTCATCCGCGATTTGAAAATCATCGAGGGGACGAACGGCCCCTTCGTCGCGATGCCCTCGCGCAAGCTCGCGGACCGATGTCCCAAATGCGGATTGAAGAACCACTTGCGGGCGCGGTTTTGCAACGAATGCGCCGCTCGACTGGGAGAGAATCGAGCGCCGCGCGAGCAGGACGGCCGCGTCAAACTTCATGCCGACGTGGCTCATCCCATCAACACGGCCGGTCGCGAACAGCTCCAACGCGAAGTCATCGACGCCTACGCACAAGAACTCGCACGTTCCGGGGAGCCGGACTATGAGCCTCAGCAGGTCGATTTCGATGATTTCGGCCCGTCGGAGTACGACGATCTGGTTTCGGAGTTGAAAGAAAGCGCGGCGCAGAGAAACTCTCGTCGAGAAAGCCCCCAGCCTAGAAGCAAGTCACCGCCCGCCAAGCAACCCCTGTCGGCGTCATCCCCACCGCCAACGAGGAGGGCTTCGCAGCCTTCGCCACCCCCACGTCCGCCCATGGCGCCCAAAGAGCCTCCACCGAAGCCGGCCGGTCTGCCCCATGATCCTTTCAGCACAGGAATCTTCTGACCCTAGCTGCCTAATTTCGTATCAAAGTCCTTGTTTTTTCCCTCCTTGGACAGTTTAGGGCTGCGTAAAATCGTTGAGGAGGGTAAAGACCCCCTCCCCGACATCGTTTTGGGTTGAATCGCGGGCATAGAATGGGGAAAATCATCAGGGAGAGGGGCGGCCCGTGACGACCGTCTTGAATCGGACCCTTTGAATATCGCCACAGTCGATTCCAGGCGCCTTTCCGAAGGCTGATTACAATGAGGAAGTCTTTTGTCATGCCACACGAAGTATCCTTTGGACGTATTCCTGTTTTCGCGATCGCCGGCTGTGCGATCAGCCTTGCGGCGTTTGAGGGCACGTTGCAGGCCACCGAGCAGGTCGTCAAGAACGACTCCATTGTCAATGGCAGCACCGCGACGATCCAGGCCGGTTTCGACCCCGGCGAAAGCGCCGCTTCATGGCTCACCTCACCTTGCAACGGGAACATCGTTGCGGTACAGGTTTTTTGGAGATCGGCATCAGGCGGTCAGGCGCCGAGTTTGGAGCAAAGCATCACGATCTTTGCCGCTGGCACGTTTCCGAATCCCGGCACGACCCTCGCATTTCTCGAAGGGCCGGTCATGACGGACGGCGTGCTCAACGAGTTTCGCTACCTCGACGAGAATCAGACCATCCCCATTGATGTCCCCGTCACGGCCGGGCAGGTCTTCGTCGTATCATTCAAGTTCGAAAACGATCCCAGTCCCAGCAATGGACCGAGCGTGGTCACGGACTTCGGCTGTCAAAACGGAAAAAACGCCATCGACGCCATCGGGCTCGGCTGGGTGAACAGTTGTTCGCTCGGCGTCAGCGGCGACTTCATGATTCGCGCGGTCGTCGATTGCCCCGACGCGACCGGCGCCTGCTGCCTCCCCAACGGCACGTGTAATCCCAGCATGACCAGCAGCGCGTGCGCCTCCGCCGGCGGCACCTATCAGGGCAACAACAGTAGCTGCCCCGTGAGTTGTCCGATCACCATCGGCGCCTGCTGCAAACCCGATGGAAGCTGCGTGAATAGCGTTTCACAAACGACCTGTCAGGGCATGAGCGGGACCTATCAAGGCAACGGATCGAACTGCGGCTCTATCACGTGTCCGCAGCCTGCGCAAGCCTGTTGTAATCCTACAAGCGGGTTCTGTTCGATGCTCGATCCTAACGCATGTTTAGGCTTCGGCGGCGTCCCGCAAGGAGTGGGAACCACGTGCGTCGGGCCCAGCGCGAACCAGTGCCCGCGCGGCGCATGCTGCCTGCCGAACGGGCAATGTGCGGACAACAAGACGCCCGTCGAATGCTCGTCCATGAGCGGCGTATATCAAGGAACAGGCGTGACGTGTGTGCAGGTCTCTTGCCCGCAGCCGCAGGGTGCTTGCTGCCTTACGGGCGGGGGGTGTTCGATTTCCGGTCAGACCGTCTGCGAAGGATTCGGCAACACCTGGATGGGCGCCGGTACCGATTGCTCCGATGCGAACATGAACAGTGTCGCGGATGCCTGCGAGGTTTGTGATCCGTTGGACGGAAACATGAACAACGACGCGGCGACGAACGGACGCGACCTCGAACGGTTCGTTGTGGCGCTGATGGAACAATCCACCGACGAGTCCGATTTATGTCACGGGGATTTCTTCGAAGACTTTGTCATCACGGAAGACGATATCCCGGGGATGGTCAACGTTTTAATCAATCCGTAACGACGTCATCCAGCGCCGACACGCTGATGACGACGTGCGCCGCGACGAAAAGCCGACGGCGGTTAGGGCGGATCCCGTTTAGCTTGGCCTCACACGCGTAGCCCTCCTTCGTGACGTGGCCCTCGCTCCGGTCGCGGATGTCGGCATGGTCCAACCATAACCCGTCAGGGCGGACTTCCTTGAGCGTTCCCAAAAACATGATCGGTCCGGCCGTGTCCAGGACGACCTTGCGGCCGATCAAGGCCTTCAGGCTCTGTGTTTTCTGGGCCATGTCGAAGACCTCGCCGTGTCGTAGACCTCGCCGTGGCGGGGCGGGTGTGCGCCTCGCCGCCCTTTCGTGCAAAACAGGCGTCCATAGGGTAGGATTCAGGAGACGCGGCTTCAAGCAGGAGACGCTTTTGCACCGGGTAGGGTGGACGATGGTTCGCGAACGGAAGCAGGACGTTTGCCGATTGGCCGCCGGGCTCATGCTGTTTTTCTCGACAGCGGCCGTGGTGCGCGTTCGCGGAACGGAGGCGCAGCCCCCCACGTCGCAACCGGCCGACGTCGACGAGGAACAAACCGGGACGGACAAGGACAACCCCGACACCGGCGTGATCCGCAAGCTGACGAAGAAGGAAATCAACCGAATTCGCTACATGGAGCTTCGCGGGATGCGCCTGACGGCGGCGGAGCAACCGGACCGCGTGACCGTGAAGGTTCCGCAATCCGTGGTGGACGATTTTCTGATCGAGATGCAAGGCGAACCGGATTTCTCGAGCGAAGCCGGCCGCCGCGAGTTTCACAAACTGACGCCGCCGCAGAAGCTGCACATCATCGCGAGACGCAAAGGCGAGGCGTTTGCGGACAAGGTCGAAATCCAGTCGGACCCGGAAGTCTTCCTCGAGTTCCGAAAACAGGTGATGCCGACCGTTCTAAGGGGCTGCGCGACGGCGGGCTGCCACGTACCCGGCCTGGAGGAAGAGTGCCGCTTCTCCTTGTTCAAGGATCCTAAGAAATCCGCAACGACGACCTACGCAAATTTCATCCTCCTGAACGAATTAGCCGTCGGCGATTTTCCGGTGATCAACCGATCGCAGCCGGAAAACTCGCTGCTGCTAACGTTTCTGTTGCCGGCCAAAGACGTGAAAGGGGAGATGCGGCACCCCGGCAAGGAAGAGTTGCGCCCGCTCTATCAATCGCGCAATGCCCACGGTTTCCGGAGGATCGAGCGCTGGATCGCGTCGCTCAAGCATCCCCAGGCCGATTACGGCGTACGGCTGCTGCCCAAACGTGAGCCCGAAGAAAAGAAAGAGCCTGATCGGTCCCCGGAACCCAAACCTGTCAAACCTACGCCATAACGGCGGCGCCGAATTACCTTGAGCTTCGGTCTCATTATCGCCGGATGGGCGCTCGCGGTCATCGCGGCATCGACGTTGGTCTGGCATCGCCGTCGCGAACAGGCGGCGCAATGCGCCTGGGCCCGGGATCACGGCCTGACCATCTACAGCGGTCGCCCGCGAGATTTGGCCCACCGCCTTCGCGGTCTGACGCTCATGCAGGTCGGTCACAGCCGTCGGATCGAGGCCGCCTTCGTCACGCCAAAGGGCGACATCGCCTTCTGCTACCATTGCCAGACCGGCTTCGAGCAGAATCGTTATCTTCATCGATGGCTCGTCGCCGCGGTCCGGATGCCCGAGGGTGAGGGCGACCAAGGCGGGAGCCCGAACGGTAGGGCGGTGGTGACGGCGCAAGACTGGCTCGCCGCCGCGTCCCATTCGACGACCGGTCGGGTTCTCCCCGTCGGTCCCGCCCTTGACACGGCGACTGCCGCGACACGGCCGGGATCGCAAAGCGATCCGCGAGCTTCGCTCGCCACGCCGAGTCAAGGGCCCGCCGAACGATCCTCCGGAAGGATCGCCCTGGTCGAGGACGCAGACGCCTGGCGCCCGCGATTGGACGGCGAGATAGGGCGATGGCTGCAAGGACAACCGGCGACGCGAAACTGGGAGATCGTCCCGGGTTGGGTCATCGGCTACGAGCCGGGACACGCCGAAGGCGAGGCGCTCCTTTCACTTTCCGCGGCAACCAAGGAACTGGCCTCTCGGCTGGGTAGCTAACACTACAACGCTATGTCAGGGGGTCCGCGATTTCGCGAACCGCGGCTCGGCATGGCGATGTGCGATTTGACCCCGGGAGGGGGTCGAAGTCAGTAGCCGGCGGCAACGCCGCCGGATCCGACGCCCCCCTATCCCCCACCCTGAAAGGGTGGAATTGATGTACCTGACATTGAGTCATAGCGTTGTAGTGCTAACGGGCTGGTTTTTTGAAACTGCGTGTGGCGACGATCATCATAGAAGGCATCGTGTCGCCGGCCTCGCTCGCCGCGTTCAGCCTGCTCGGCGAAGCGAAATACCTGGCTGCTTTGAGTTGGGCGTGCGCTTAGTTCCATGGGGCCAACAGCCTGGGGCAGCCACTCGTCGATGCCCGGTCGGGTACCTGCTATCACGGACTGCAATCGTCCGTCGTGAATCGGAACCAGGGAGCGGAATCGACGCTCGCTTACCTGCTGTCGGAAGTGCACAACGCCGAGGTCCAGTCGACGCCGTTCGAAAAGCGTCAGGTCGCGGCTGCCAGCGCGTAACACCTCGCGAATCCACGCAGGAATCTTCGCAGCGGGACGGCTACCTCGGCCTTCTGGAGAATCAACGACCGCTCGCTGCTCATGGTTCCAGGAACAGATTCACAAACAGCGGGACATCAGCCATGTCGACCGCGCCGTCGGCGTTCATGTCGTATGCACAGTAGCCCGCGCTGGGCGTGCCGCCGCTCACCAGAATGTCCGCCAGCCCCT
>CAYMXF010000200.1:0-6410 GCA_964393935.1 uncultured Planctomycetaceae bacterium | reverse complement strand
TGCATTCCGGCGCCGCCCCCGCCCGACCCCTGCATTCCGGCGGCACCGGGTGCCCCGTGTAGTCCGGAGGAACTGGGCCAGCTCACCCCTTCGGGCGCCGGCGCCGGATCAGAGTTTGCCAACGCACTTGCGATGGATGGCGACACGGCGCTGGTTGGCGCACGGACGGATACTCACGGCGGCATCGCAAACGCCGGCGCGGCGTACGTGTTTGTCCGCACGGCGGGCGTGTGGAGCCAGCAGGCCAAGCTGATCGCCTCGGACGGGGCGGCGAGCGACTACTTCGGCGCATCGGTCGCCATGCACGCTGACACGGCGATCATTGGAGCAAATGAAGACAGCCACTCGGGCGCGGGCCCTGCGGGCTCCGCGTACGTCTTTGTCCGCTCCGGCGGCGTGTGGAGCCAACAGGCTAAGTTGATCGCCTCGGACGCGGGATCGTTCGACTACTTCGGCAGCGCGGTGGCAGTGTACGGCGACACGGCTGTCGTCGGATCGCACCAAGATGACAACGCAGGCGGGATGAACGCCGGGTCGGCCTACTTGTTCGTCCGCGCGGGCGGGGTCTGGACTCAGCAGCAGAAACTGACCGCCTCGGACGCGGCAGCGAATAATCTGTTTGGCAGTTCTGTCGCGCTCGACGGCAACACGGCTCTCATCGGGGCGCTTTACGGCGGCTGCCCAGGAGTGCCCGGCAGCGGGACCGTCTATGTGTTTACCCGCACGGGTGCTGTTTGGACTCAATCGGTCAAGCTGTGCGCGTCGGATGGGGCGGAAGGGGACGGCTTCGGCGCTCGACTTGCGATGCGCGGAGACACGGCGTTGATCTCGGCTTTGTGGGACAGCTTAAGCCCTCCGGTAGTTCCTGGCGAAGACTATGCGGCCGGGTCGGCTTACGTGTTTGCACGTTCGGGAGGCGTGTGGACCCAGCAGGCCAAGCTGACCGCCACGGACGCGGCGGCGGGCGATTGGTTTGGAACTGCTGTCGCGCTCGATGGCCACACGGCCTTGATTGGAGCGTATTATGACATGAGCCCCGCTTTGGAACCTGATCCATCAGCGTACGTGTTTATCCGAGACGCAGGCGCTTCATGGACTCAAGTAGCCAAACTCGTCGCGTCGGACGTGGGTACCACAGGCGCATTCGGATACTCGGCCGCGCTCGTCGGTGACACTGCACTGATCGGAGCGGCCAGTGATAGGGTCTACGTGTTCGATGTGGGCTGCGACGAAGACGGCGACCTAATCCTGGATCCATTCGACAACTGCCCCGCGGTCCCCAACCCCGATCAGGCGGATACCGACGGCGACGGACTCGGCGACGCCTGCGACAATTGCCCGTTCGTCTGCAATCCCGATCAGCTCGACTTCGACGTCGATACCGTCGGCGACGCCTGCGACAACTGTCGGTGTGAGTCCAATCCCCTCCAGGAGGACGACGATGCCGATACCGTCGGCAATGTCTGTGACAACTGCCCGCTTTTCCCGAATCCCTCTAATCCCGTGCCTACGGACTGCAACAGCGACGGGGATACGGGCGACCCCGGTGAGGGCGCCGGCGAGCAGTGCGACCAGGACGGCGACGGCGTCGGTGACGCGTGCGATAACTGTCCGGCGGTGCCGAATCCCGGCCAGGAGGACGCTATCGACGGCGATGGCGTCGGCGACGCGTGCGATAACTGTCCGGCGGTGCCTAATCCCGGCCAGGAGGACGCTATCGACGGCGATGGCGTCGGCGACGCGTGCGATTCCGTGGACGACGATGGTGATTTCGACGGCGACGGGGACATCGACGGCGCGGACATCGCCGGCTTCGTCGCCTGTTTCATCGGCGGCGTTGCGACCGGTCCCTGCGCCGCGGCGGACATGGACGACGACGGCGACATCGACGGCGACGACCTGACGTTGTTCATCGCCGCGTTGTTCGGCTAATACTTCACGGAGGGCGCGGCGGCGCTGGTCCCCGGCGGGACCGTCATGATCGTACGCAACCTCTCACTCGCCGCCACGAGCCCCGACGACAACTTCGACCGCGTGCCGGATGAATGCTCGACGGGCGGGGGCGATATTGACGGGGACGACGACGTCGACGCGGAGGATGTGCGCTTGTTCGTTGATTGCCTGCTGACGGGGACCTGCTTCTGTCCGTAGGCGCGAGTTCCGATGCTACGGCGAAGACGTCAGAACTGCCGTGTCGACGTTTATTTCGCGCCAGCGTTCTTCGCCCTCGACATAGTCCCAGAATTTTTCGTAACCACGGTCCTGCAATCGGCAACGGAGGATGGCCTGCGCGAAATGACCTACGACGATCGCGATGACGTCGTCGGGATGCCGTTTGATGATCTTGCGCAAGCCGTCCGTGAGCCGGCTCGCCGCGACGGTGATAGATTCGCCCTCCGGTGGTTCCACTGTCGTGGGCTCGGCGCGCCATTGCCGATGGACCTTTGGAAAACGCTCGCGGAATTCTTCCACCGTCAGCCCTTCCCAGTGACCAAGGTCTATTTCGCGTAGCTCCTTGGCCGCTCGGAAACGAATGCCCAGCTCATGCGCCAGGATCGAGGCGGTCTGCTTGGTCGCCTGCTCCGGGCCGCAGCGGCAGATCGTGGGCTTGAGCGCGGCGATGGCGCCGCCGTCGACGATCGCCTGTTGATGGCCGGCTTGATTGAGCGGCAGGTCCGTGTCTCCCGCGAGACGGCCCTGGACGCGCCAATCGGTTTGAGCGGCTGCGATCAAGATGATACGCGTCATGGGCATCGCGCCGAAGGTTGGTCGCTCTCAGGCGTCATCCAGTATCTCGATCGTCGCAAACGGTTTGCCTTCGAGAAATTCCAGGCTCGCACCGCCGCCGGTGGAGATGTGCGTCATGCGATCGGCCAATCCCGCCGCATCGACCGCCGCTGCCGAGTCGCCGCCGCCAATGATCGTTGTCGCGCCGTTGGCCGTCACCTCAGCCAATGCTCGTGCCACCGCCAGTGTTCCGCGATCAAAGGGCGGCGTCTCAAAGGCGCCCATCGGACCGTTCCAGACGACGGTCTTAGCCGTCGCAATCACGTCGCGATACGTGGCAATCGTTGCCGGGCCGATGTCCAAGCCCATCATGTCATCCGGGATATCACCGGAGAAGGTCTTTGTCGAAACACCGGCCTCCAACGTTGCGGCGCAGAGGCTGTCACTGGGCAGGCGGATTTTGTCGCCGGCCTTTGAGAGCAGGCTGCGCGCCAATTCCGTCTTGTCCTTTTCGCAAAGACTCTTGCCTACACTCAGGCCCTTGGCGGCATAAAACGTGTAGGTCATGGCCCCGCCGATGAGAATCATGTCGACCTTCGGGAGCAGGTTCTCGATGACGTTGATCTTGTCGCTGACCTTGGCGCCGCCAAGGATGGCGACAAAGGGCCGCGCCGGTCGCGCCAACGTGTCGCCGAGGAATCGCAACTCCTTCTGCACGAGATGACCACAGACGCGCTTGCCGGCGCCCAGGAGCATGGGAACATCGTACATGCTGACATGCTTGCGATGGCAGGTTCCGAAGGCGTCGTTGCAGTAAAGATCGGCGTGCCGGGCCAGCGCGCGGGCGAACGCTTCGATTTGCGACTTCTGCTCGGCCGTCGGTTTCTTGTCCGGGTTCTTCTTGGCGGAATCGATCAGCGTCTCGGCGGAATGGAATCGCAGGTTTTCCAACACGAGCACATCGCCGGACTTCAACTCCGCCACGAGTAGGTCGGCCTTTTCACCGATGCAATCCTCGGCGAATCGAACCGGTTTCGATAGGAGCTTTCCCAGGTGATCCGCCACCGGGCGGAGGCTGAATGCCGGTTCCGCGCCCTTGCCGGACGGTCTGCCCAAGTGGCTCATCAGAATCAGCTTTCCCCCTCGATCGATGACGGAACGAATCGAAGGCAGGGCCTGGACCACGCGCCGATCGTCGGTAATCCGACCGCCTTCGAGCGGGACGTTGAAATCCACGCGCATCAATACGCGGCGGTCTCGAACGTCGATCTGATCAATCGTCTTTTTCGCCACCTTCGGACTCCTCCTCCATCATCGATTCCCGCATGACGTGTTCGAGATGGAAGCCTGTCGGTCCCGGGTCGTCGCTCCGAAGGTCGTCGCCGATCTTTGAGGCATCCTCGTCGCCAAATTCGCGATCCGGCCCGGCGGAAACGAAGACCGGCCGGCCGTTGTTCGCCTTTACATAGGGGGAGTTCTGGGTTTCCGGATAGTATTTGAGTGCCGTACCCCACGGATCGACCAAGACGCGCTGCCCCGGACTCCGCCAGACGGAGGGGGGCAGCTTGTCCAGAGTTTGTCTCGTTCGTTCGAAGTCCAGGAGCGCCACCGTCACCCAGTTCGCGGAGTTGGGTCCGGGCGACATCGGGTAGCGGTCATTGGCGCGATGGTATTGGGCGAGGGCTTTATCCAATTCCGAAAGGAGGCGAACGGCCAAATTCCGCCGCGCGTCGGCCTGGAGATCTCGCGTCCAGCCGACGAGCAGAAACAGACCCGCGCCGATGATCAGCACGGCGATAGCCATCTCGATAAGGGTCATCGCGTTGCGGCGGGCAGGCTCGCCGATCCTGTTTTGCGCTCGATGATGATTCACGCCCTGCACCGTCTCGAACATCCCATCGATGTTATGAGAACGCCAACGGCGGTCAAGACGCCCCTCGGAGCCGCTCTGAGACGATGTGAAACTTGATTATCGTCCGTTCCGCAATCTCGCAACGACGCTCGGAGGGTTCGCCGGATTGTCGGGGACTCTGTCTTGTCACAGGACATGGAGGCTCCAATAATTGGAGGGTAAGTTCCATCTTTTCGGAGGTCGGAGCCTCTGAGGTGCGGCGCGGTTCCTGATGGAATTCGACGATGGCGATATCCGTCTCCTGCAAGTGCGGCAAGCAGATGAAGGTGAAGGACGAATTGGCCGGCAAGGCGGTTCGTTGTCCCGATTGCAAGTCGCCTCTGCGCATCCCCGGTGCGGCGGCTCCGGCCGGCGCCGGCGCATCCCAAAAGCCCGCGGCCGGCCGGGCTTCGGCGTCCCCGCGGGTCGACGAGCAGGCGGCCCTCATGAAGTTTCAGGAGGGCCAGAAGAAAAAACAGCTCTCCGCGGAGGAAGAGGCCAAGTACCGCGCGGAGCAGAACAAGCTGATCGAGAGTTACGACCAACTCTCCGGACGGAAAGGGACGCCGCAGGAAGAAAAAGAAAAAAAGAAGGGGCAATTTACGGAGACGAAGCCCAAGAAGCCCACGATCTTCACGAAGATCGCGGATGCTTTCGGCACGATGTTCGGCACGTTTGCCTTCAAATATATTTTGATCGCCGTCTTGGTCGGCCTCGGGGCCACCGGCAGCGTTTTCATCGTTCGCTATGTTACAACTTACATGCACAAAGAGACTGGGGCGACGGTCACCAATAAGGACCGGGCCCGGCAGCTTCTCAAGGAGACGAGAAAAGACATCGCCGAGAAGAAGTGGGAAGTGGCCAAAGGTAAACTCGACGAGATGATCCGCCTGGACAAGACGCTGAAAGACCATCGGGATTACAAGCAAATGCGGCAGCAGGTGGAAAAGGCCCTGGCTAAGCCTTCCAAGTGACTCGCCGAGCGGCGCACTGGATTCTTCCGTCCCGCCGCCGCTACACTCCGTCAACTCTTTATGCCACAAATCGAGGTCGATTCTCTGAGCAAGACCTTTCGCGTGCCGGAGCGCGAGGGCGGGATGCTGGCATCCATCCGCAGCGTGTTTCGCCGGAAATATCGTCAGGTCAACGCGGTCGATCGCGTCAGCTTCACCGTCGACCAGGGCGAGATCGTCGGCTTCCTGGGCCCCAACGGAGCGGGCAAGACGACGACGCTGAAGATGCTTTCGGGCCTACTGCACCCGACGTCCGGGACGGCTCGCGTCATGGATCACGTTCCGTGGCGGCGCGAGGCCGGGTATTTGCGGCGGATCAGCATGCTCATGGGCCAGCGGTCGCAGATGCAGTGGGACCTGCCGGCGATCGATTCGTTCATGGTCCACGGGGCTGTCTACAATATCCCCAAGCCGCAATACCAGGAGTCGCTCGACGAACTGGTGGAGTTGCTGGACCTTCGATCGATCCTCACGAAACAGGTCCGTACGCTCTCGCTGGGCGAGCGGATGAAGTGTGAGATTTGCGTCTCGCTGCTGCACCGGCCGGCCGTGCTTTTCCTCGACGAGCCGACGATCGGCGTGGACGTGACGATGCAGGCGCGGATTCGCGAGTTCATTGCCGGCTACAATCGACGCCACGGCGCGACGATCATCCTGACCAGCCATTACATGGCGGACGTCGTCGCCCTGTGTAAACGGATCATCGTCATCCACCACGGGCGGATTCTCTTCGACGGGGCGCTCGATGAACTCTCCGCAAAGCAGGCGCCGTTCAAGGT
>CAYMXF010000199.1:0-6414 GCA_964393935.1 uncultured Planctomycetaceae bacterium | reverse complement strand
CCGTATCCTTGCCATGTTTCTCGTGAACGAAGCAGCCGCCGACGGCCCCGGGCCCGGCGTTGACGTATTTGTAATTACACCACACCGCGAAATCGACGCCCCAGTCGTGCAGGGCGAGCGGGATGTTCCCGGCGGCGTGCGCGAGGTCGAGGCCCATCAGGCAGCCCTCGCGCTGGGCCATCGCCGTGATCCGCCGCATGTCGAAGACCTGGCCGGAGAAGAAGTTCACGCCGGATAGGAGTACGAGCGCGACGCGATCGCCGTGATCCTCCAGGATCGATTCGATGTCCCCGGCGTGGATCGCGCACTCGCCCTCGCTCGGACGGACCCACACGATTGCCTCGTTCGGGTCGAAGCGGTGCGCGGCGATCTGGCTCTTGACGGCGTACGTGTCCGACGGAAAGCCCGGCTCGTCCATCACGATCTTGTACCGCTGCTTGGTCGGGCGATAGAACGAGACCATCATCAGGTGCAGATTGACGGTCAGGCTGTTCATCATCACAACTTCGCCGGGCCGCGCCCCGACCAGCCGGGCGCCGCTTTCGCGGAAGCATTCGTGATAGGAGTACCATGGCGTTTTCGCGTCGAAGTGGCCGTCGACGCCGAGCCGGGCCCAATCGTCCAATTCCTGCTCGACAAGGGCTCGGGCGGTCTTGGGCATCAAGCCGAGCGAGTTGCCCGCGAAGTAAATCAGCGGCCTGCCGTCTTTGCCTTTCGGGAGGTGGAAGCGCTCGCGGTACGCCCGAAGCGGGTCCTCGGCGTCGAGCCGGTGGGCATAGGCTTCGTCGGGCTGGTAGGGGGCCTGGGCCATGGCCCGACAGTTTACGGCATTTTGGCCGTCTTGAGGAAGGCTGCCGCGGACCCGGACAGAAGTTGCACTTTCGTATCTGCTGGCAGCTCCGAGAGGGATTCAATGAGCCCGCCGGGTTGGGATTCCCCCAAGGGGAATGGATAGTCCGAGCCCAGCGCGACTCGTTGCGGCCCGAAGAGCTTGATGAGCATCCGCAAGGCGTCGGCGTCGTGGACCAGGGAATCGACCCAGAAGCGCGCGGGCGTGCCGTCGGGCAGGGCGAGATAGTCGCGCGGGCTGCGCCGGCAATCGACGGCGCAGAGGTCGGGTCGCACCCTCCAGCCGTGTTCAATACGCCCGACGATGAACGGGAACGACCCGCCGCCGTGGGCGAAGGCGACGCGAAGTTGCGGGCACTTCTCGAATACGCCGCCGAAGATCATCGAGCAGATCGCCAGGCTCGTCTCCGCCGGCATCCCCACCAGCCACGGCAGCCAATACTTCGGCATCCGCTCCTTGCCCATCATGTCCCACGGGTGGACGAAGATCGCCGCGCCGAGTCGCTCGGCCGTTTGGAAGACCGGCAGAAGCGCGGGCTCGTTGAGGTTCCACTGCTCTTGGCGGCCGGTGTGGGCGTTTGGCTCGACGTGGGTGCCGATCTCGATACCGGGCATGCCGAGTTCGCGCACGCACCGTTCCAACTCGCGGCAGGCGAGGTCGGGGTCTTGCAAGGGAATCGTCCCGAGGCCGACGAATCGTGCGGGATTATCTCGCACGACGCCGGCGATGTGGTCGTTCAGCAGCCGCGAAAGGTCCAGCGCGTCGGCCGGCTTGGCCCAATAGCTGAACATGACCGGCAGCGTGGAGAGCACCTGCGTCGCAACTCCGTGGCGATCGCAATCCTCGATCCGCCGCGCGGGCTCCCAGCAATTCTCGGTGATCTTGCGAAAGACCTTGCCGCCTTGCATCATCCGCGCGCAACACGGCTTGTAGTGATCGATCCGGACGAAGCCGGCGTAGCCGTATTTGGCATCGAGGTCCGCCCATGTCTTGGGCAGGATGTGGGTGTGGAGGTCAATCTTCCCGGCGGCCATGAAGGGATTCTAAATGACGAATGGCGAATAGCGAATAGCGAAGCAAGTAGGGCGGGTTCCACCCGCCGCCGTCCTCGCGCCGATGATGCCGCGATCAAAGTCCGCCCGACAGCGGAACGGCCCGCCCGCCGCCCGTCAGTTCGGCATTTCGAGCGAGTCGACGAAGCAGGGGATGTCCATGCCGGTCACGCTCCCGTCGCCGTCAAAGTCGGCCACGGCGAGTTCCTGGGGCGTGCCTGATTCATCGAGAAGGAGAGAGGTGAACAGCGGGACGTCGTCCAAAGTCACGTTGCCGTCGAGGTTGAGGTCGCCCATGGGGTTGATGGGGCGGATGCGGTAGATTAGGCCTTCAAAATAGCTTGCGACATACATATAGCCGTCAGACCCTAATTGAATGTCGGTGATGAGTGGAAAGTCACCCCAAATGATCGGATTTCTATCGTCGTCAGGATCAGCGACTTTGTCGGCCAAATCACCGCCCAGTACAAATCCCGTGCGTGCAGGGTTCATGTCAAAGCGATACAAGCGATTGTAGTAGCTCGCGACAAAGCAATCATCTCGTATTGAAGCCGGCCATCGGCAACTATCTAAGAACCGGATTGCCGTCGGGGCAACACAACATGTCCAGCTAAACTCGGGGTCGACGTAAACGGCGTTTGGAACCGTGACCAGACCGGTCAGACCTTCTGGGTCGCGCGCGAGCGGCCCAATTATGTCTACCCACCCGCTATTCATTCCCGGAATGATCCGGTTGACTTCGTCATAGCCGCCACCGTTTTCAGTGTCCCAGAGGTAGCCCGTGATGCGATCAAAGGCAAGGCCAAAACTGTTTCGAACGCCATAGGCATAGATTTTTTCCCAGCCCGGTGTGGCAAACGGATTGTCAATTGGCGCCGAACCGTCTTCATTTAGACGCAAGATTACTGCAATCTCGCGGAATGGTTCAGTTTCATAGTTGGACGTCTGGCTTGCTAAATTCCGATCACCTAATACAAAGTAGAGCTTTTCGTCTGGTCCAAAGAGTAGGACTCCACCGTAGTGAATCCCTCCTGAGGAATTGAAATCTACGCTCAGTACGTCCTCACCCTCCACAAGTGCGGTGCCGTTCCAACGATAGCGGACTATTTTTCCATTTGGGTTTCCAGATGGAGTGTAGTAGAGGTACACATGGCCACTCTTCTCAAAGTCGGGACTCTTGGCGATTCCAAGCAAGCCATTTTCGCCGAATCTGTTTACGGACAGGCTAAGCACCGGCACATTCGGTGCAGGTGTTATGTCAACATAATATACGGTACCGGACTTCTCTAATACCAAAAGGTGAGTTGCGTCGAGGAATGTCATCGTCGTCACGGCACCCAAGTTACCGGCCACTATATCAACGCGATATCCGCTCGGCACGGTTTGGCCAACCGCCGCGGCGGTTGTCAATAACAGCGCGAAGGCGGCTTGCCGGCATGTATTTGTGAAGAAGTTCATTTTGCACGCGCGGGCAGGTTGGCCCGCCAAGAAACGACGATTCCAAGCTTCTCCATTATATCGGGTTGGGGTTGTCGATTCAATCTTATGGTCAAATCCTCTCCAGCGGCCCCGGCTTCTCCACGCGCTTCCCGCACTTCTTGCAAATCCTCCGCGCGTCGTCTTTCCAAAACGCCTCCATCGTCTCGCGGAAGTGATCGACGATGTCCCGGCAGTCGAACAGGATGTCCTCGACCAGCGCGTTGCAATGCTGACAGTAGAAGATGATGTGCTCTTTTTCGCCCGGCGGGCGGCGGCGCTCGACGACCACACCGATCGTGTTCGGCGGGCGCATCGGGCAGTGCGGCACGTTCGCGGGGATGAAAAAAGTCTCGCCCTCGCGGACCCGGTGATCGACGATCTTTTCGCCCTCGCGCGTGCGGACGACGATGTCGCCCTTGAGTTGGTAGAAGTATTCCTCGGAATCGACGAGATGAAAATCGTTGCGGGCATTCGGCCCGACGATGACCATGACGAAGAAGTCCCGGCCGTCGTAGAGATATTGGTTGGCAACGGGAGGCTTGAAGTTCTCGCGATTTTCCTCGATCCAGCTCTTCAGATTGATTGCCGGTAGACAGCCTTCGGCGGGCTTGGGCGACGGTTTTGTCGGTGTTTGCACGGACACGGGGCACCTCCAGAATGTGGCACAGCCGCCCTCGGCTGTGTCCTTGAACTTCGGTGAAGATTGCGCAAAGCCTATCGCCGTCCGACCTTCGGGTCAATCAGAATCGTAGCCAAACGCGGCGGTCATCAGTTATGCTCAGCGGATGGCCCACCGCATTGATCGGTCCGCCCCGGGCATCTCCCGCCGCGTCTTCCTCACCCGAATGGGCGGCGTCACCATCAGCCTCGGCACGATGGGCTGGTGGCTCCCGCGCATTAGCTTCGCCAAGGGCCTCTACGACGGCGGCGTCTGGCTCGCCGGCGATCATCACATCCACACCAAGTACAGCCCCGACGGTCAGTACGAGATCGAGTCGCAGGTCGCCAAGGCCGCGAAATTTGGTTTGGGCTGGTGCGTCATCACCGATCACGGCGGGCCGTTGCACGACAAGGTCGCCCTTGCGTTGGCCTATCCCGATCTAGTCGCCGCGCGAAAAAAACATCCGGCCATGCACATCTTTCAAGGCATGGAGTGGAACGTCCCGGCCGCCGAGCACGGGAGCGTCATCCTCCCGCCGACGCCGGACGAGGCCCAACGGATCGCCGAGTTCGAGGCGCTATACGATGAGAAAAATTTCTCGCGCCCCGGCACGCCCGCCAATACCGAAGCCGCCGCCGTCGAGGCAGTAAAATACCTGCAACAACTCACTCCCAAGCCGATCTTCGTCGCCAACCACCCGGCGCGGCGCGGGCGAAACAGCCCGATGGAGTTTCGGGCGTGGGGCGACGCGGGGCCGGATGTAACGCGCGGGTTCGAAGGCGCGCCCGGCCATCAAGCGGCGACGCTGATCGGTTCGATCCGCGGCCACTACGAGAAGAAAAAGGCGTCGGACTCCTGGCCGGGCTATCCGCCGCAATCCTATCGCACTTGGGGCGGCTACGATTGGTACGTGACGCAGGTCGGCGGCTTGTGGGACAGCCTGCTCGGCGAGGGACGCCCGTGGTACATCACCGCGAACTCCGATAGCCACCGCCACTGGACCGACCACACGCACGTTAACGACGCGACGTATGTGACGAAGGGCTACGTGACCGCCACGACGCAAAAGGGCGACGGCGAAGGCAACATCGATTTTTTCCCCGGAGAATACACCAAGACCTGGGTCTATGCCGCTGCGGCGACGCCGATGGCCGTGCTCGACGCGCTGCGGAGCGGGAGCATGTTTACCGTCCACGGCGACCTGATCGATCGGCTGGAGTTCTCGGCGCAGTCGGCCGGGGCCTCGGCCCCGATGGGCGGGACGCTCGTTGTCGACAAGAAGGAACGCAGCGTCGAAATCCGGATGAGGGTTCGGCCGGTCGCGAACGAGAACTTCGGCGGCCGCCGTCCGATGCTCGACCATATCGACCTGATCGCCGGCGATATCCTTGGCCCGGTCAAAGATCGCGAAGCGATCACGAATCCCACGACGCGCGTGGTTGCGCAGGTGCCGGTTAAGGAAGCTCAGAAAGAAGGCGACTGGCTCGTCGTTCGTCATCGTTTCGAGAACGAGAGGAAGAGCTTCTACGTTCGCCTTCGCGGCACGAATCGCGATATTCAACTACCTGAGATGGACGGCCCGAAGGTCAATCCCTGGGACGATCTGTGGTTTTACAGCAATCCCATCATGATTCGGATGAGCGTATGAGCATTCCCGGCAATGAGAAAAGGTGTGTCGTATCGGCGCGCCCATTTGCAAGCCCGCATGGGTTCGATATCATGCCGAGCGTAGATGAACGAAACCGAAACATCGTCTACCCAGTCTCCAACAGTCACCGCGTCTGAGCCGGAGTTTCTCGCCCGGGTACTCGTGACGGGGGCGACGGGCTTTGTCGGGCGCCCCGTCGTTCGAGAACTGATCGCGCGCGGCCACATGCCGGTTTGCCTCGTGCGCGATCGGAACCGATTCCTCGAACAAGCGTCGCAATTCGGCAAGGGCCGCTTCGAAGCCGTTGGCGGCGATTTGTTCGACGACCGTGCGCTGGCCCAGGCGGCCCAGGGCGCGCAGGTGGCGATCCATATCGTCGGGATCATCACCGAGCGCCGCCTGGCCGGTCAGACATTTCAACGAATCCACGTCGAGGCGACACGACGCGTCCTCGAGGCCTGTAAGACGGCCGGCATCAAACGCATCTGTCACATGTCGGCCCTCGGTTCGCGGCCTAACGCGGTCAGCGAGTATCACCGTACGAAGTGGCTGGCCGAGGGGTACGTCAAGGACAGCGGGCTGGATTGGACGATCTTTCGCCCCAGCATTATCCACGGGCCCGACGGCGAGTTCATGCGGATGATGCGGACGTTCGTCTGCAAGGCCACAGTGCCGGTGCTGGGCTTTCTGCCCGCGCCGTTTCCGGTCATCCCCTATTTCGGCG
>CAYMXF010000198.1:0-6435 GCA_964393935.1 uncultured Planctomycetaceae bacterium | reverse complement strand
CTGCCGCCGGCCGGAAAATGAGAAGCCCTATCTCCTGATCCCCGTGGGCTATCCCGCCGCCGATGCGATGGCGCCCGACCTGGTGAAGAAGCCGCTCGCCGAAGCGCTGCAGTGGAATCGGTGAGCCGAAAGCTGTAAGGTAACTTAATACGTCTCCCCGGCCTCATGCCGGTTGGGCAGCCTATACGGCTGCCTGTTTTTTGCGCTCCGCGCCCAAGCGAATCCGATGAGTATTGGCGATGTTGTTTTATGAGCACGCCAGAAGATACCATCGCGCCCGGCAGGATTCGAACCTGCGACCGCCGGATTAGAAATCCGGTGCTCTATCCAACTGAGCTACGGGCGCCGGAGCGAATGATCTTAGCGCAATAGCACTTTGGGGAAAACAGGGCGGATCTCGGGCCTGGTCCCGGCGCGCCGGGATTGCAACACTTCAGATCGCCGGGTGGTACATACTAAAAGGGGAGTTCCGCTTATAATCCCGCCGGCCCTTGACACGCCGCCCGGAAATCGCAGTGGCGATTTCGCGTCGCCCGGCGACTCTGCGGCGTGTCAAGGGCCGGCGAGCGGCAGGCTCAGTGGCGGCAGTGCGGCACACCAACCTTTAGGGTCGCTCATCTCATCAAGGAGATCATCGTGGCTACATCCAGACAGAATCGAAGGGTGCTTATGGTTTCGCGGTGGGCGGCGATCCTCTTCGTCGCCGGATACGCCGGCGCGACGGCGAGGGCCGACGATCCGCCGGCGGATTACGGAAAGCTCCAGCGTGAGTTCCGTGCGGCCTATGACAAGGCCGACTATGACCAAGCCCTAAAGGTCGCCGAGAAGATGCACGACCTGCGGCCGGATGAGGTCACCGCGATCTACAACGTCGCCTGCATGCACTGCCTGAAAGGAAACAAGGCGAAGGCCTACGAATGGCTGGACAAGGCGGCGGGCGCGGGCTACGACGACGCGGCCCATCTGCGAAGCGATTCGGACTTCAGGACGATCCGCGGCGAGGACCGTTTCCGGGCGATCGTCCGGCGCGTTGCGTCGCACGGGCGCGATGCGCCTTCGGCGAATCCCAAGCACAAGCCACAACCGGACGACGACGACGACGATGCGGATGAAGAAAACGAAACGCCCAAGGCGAAACCCAAGAAACATGCCGAGGAAAATGAGGAGAACGAAAAGCCGTCCGGCAAGCAACCGCGCATGGATGCGGACGCCGCCGCCGAGAAGGTGCAGGAACTGACGCAGAAGCTCATAGAGACCTCCGAGGCGAAGGACTACGACAAGGCGCTCGAGATCGCACTAGAGGCGAACAAGCTGGCGGAACAGACCGATCGAGCCCCGCTGAAAGCGCTCACCCATTACAACTGCGCCTGCATGTATTCGCTCAATAAGAAAAAAGACAAGGCCTTCGAGTACCTGCATAAGGCGATCGAGATCGGCGGATTCGGGGCGGACTTTGCCGATCGAATCGAAAAGGATTCGGATTTTGACAATATCAGAAGTGATCCGCGTTACCCCAAGGTGCTGGCCGTCGCACGCGGCGCGTCCGGAGGCAAGCGATCGGGCTTCCTCTGGACGGTGACGCCGCTCAAAGGGGCGGCTGCGAAGAAGGCGGCGCCGCTGCTCGTCGTGTTGCACGGCCACGGCGGCAACATGAGGGAAGCGGCGCAGCAGTGGCAGGCCGCGGCACAAAGAATGGGAGCGATTTTGCTCGCGCCGCAAGGGGCGAACGAGATCGGCGAGGGGAAGTTCGACTGGGGGCATAATCTAGACCAGATCGAAGAGGACGTCCTCGACGCCATCAACAAGGTCATGGACGAGCACAAGGTCGACAAGAACCGCGTCGTTCTGGCGGGCTTCAGTCAGGGCGGGTCGATCACCTGGTCGCTCGGCGTGCGCAACCCGGATACGTTTCGCGGGCTGATCCCCGTCTGCGGACGGTTCGACGCGCCGTCGGATTCGGACATGGACGAGGAGGCGACGGCCAAGGTGCGCGTGTACGCCATGGTGGGGGCGGATGACGACGCGGCCCTGTTGAAATCCAATCGCGATGCGGAAAAGCGGTTCAAGAAACTCGGGGCGAAGGTCAAGCTCAAGGTCTTCGACGGCGTGGGGCACGCCTATCCGGAAGGCGCGGAGGACGAAGAACTCAAGGCGCTGGAATTCGTACTAGGGAATTGATGCGGGCATCGGGCCCGGTTCTTTCTCTCTCGACGCGAGCCCCGAAAGCAGGCGGAGAATGAAGCAGAGCACGACGGGGGAGCCTTCGCGGCTTGCGCTGGTCGGGGCCTTTGCCGCGATCTACATCGTCTGGGGCTCGACGTATCTCGCCATCCGAATCGCCATCGAGACGCTCCCGCCGTTCGCCATGGCGGGGATTCGATTCATCATCGCCGGAAGCGCGCTCTACGCCTGGGCAAGGGGACGCGGGGCGGCGGCGCCATCCAAGACGCACTGGTGGTCGGCGCTCGTACTCGGCGGATTCCTACTGCTCGGGGGCAACGGCGCGGTCGTGTGGTCGGAGAAGACCGTGCCGTCGGGCGTCGTGGCCCTGCTCGTCGCGACGGTGCCGCTGTGGATGGTGGTGATCAATTGTGTGCGTCGCGGAGGAGTGCGGCCGACGCGCTGGGAATGCATCGGACTCATCCTGGGATTTATGGGCGTGGCGATCCTGGTGAATCCTCGTCCAGGCAGCGGCAATGAGGTAGGGGGACAAGTCCCCTCGCTTCATCTCCTCAGCGCCGGCGCGGTCGTCCTCGGCTCGCTGTCGTGGGCGATCGGTTCGGTTTGGTCGCAACATGCCAAGGTGCCGGCATCCCCGATCCTCTTTGCAGGGATGGAGATGCTCGCGGGCGGCATATTGCTATCCATTGCCGGTCTGGTCGCCGGGGAATGGAACGATGTTCGCGGATGGGGATTTTCCCTCCCATCCTGCCTGGCACTGGCCTATTTGGGGGTCTTCGGCTCGATTATCGCTTTCAGCGCTTACACTTGGCTATTAAGGGTCACCACGACAGCGAAGGTATCGACCTACGCCTACGTTAATCCGGTAGTCGCCGTCCTGCTGGGGTTCCTGGTAAAAGGAGAGCCGCTCGCGCCGGGGACGATCGGCGCGATGGCGGTGATCATCAGCGGCGTCGTGTTCATCACCAAGGGCAGGCGCCGTACGCCGCTCAGCAGGGCGCCCGAGGCGACGGAATCGCGACCTACCACGCAGTGTGGTTTGGCGGTGGTGGAGTGCGGAACGGAAGATGCGGACGGAAGGAGCGCCGAGCGCGCTCTGGTTTCATGAAGTGCGGAGATGGATTCATGCTCAAGAGCTGCAGACTTTGGATAGGGACGGCTGCTTCGGCGGTCATCGTGGCGACGGCTCCGGTGAAGGCGGACAACGTGCCCAGCACCTCGCCAGCGGAACATCATCGTCCCCATGCGGGAATGCTTCGATATCCCGACGTGAGCGCGACGCACATCGTCTTTGTGTATGCCAACGATCTATGGTTGGTGCCGCGCGAAGGCGGGCTGGCGACGCCGCTCGCGTCCCCGCCGGGGCCGGAGCTTCTGCCGAAGTTCAGCCCGGACGGAAGCAAGATCGCGTTCGTGGGCAACTACGAAGGCAATCGCGATCTCTACGTCGTCTCCGCCGATGGTGGGGTGGCGACGCGCGTGACCTATCACCCGGCCGTGGAAACGCTCTGTGATTGGACGCCGGACGGCAGGCTCATCTATGCGTCAAACGGGTTCGCGGGACTCGCGCGTCAGACGCAGCTTTACACGGTTCGCCCGGACGGCGGATTGCCGACGAAGTTACCCGTGCCTTACGGCGCGAACGGCGCGATCAGCCATGACGGGCGGATGCTCGCGTATACCCCGCACAGCATCGATTTTCGCACGTGGAAGCGCTATCGCGGCGGCATGCAGACGGACATCTGGCTGTTTGATCTACAGGCCCGGACGTCGAAGAAGATTACGGATTGGGAGGGGCTCGATAGTTTGCCGATGTGGCAAGGCGACACGGTGTACTACCTGACGGACGCCTCGGCCAATCATCGCCTGAACATCTGGTCCTATGACACCAAGTCCGGCCAGCGAAAGCAGGTGACGGACTTTTCCGAGTACGACGTGAAATGGCCGTCGATCGGGCCCGGGCAGCTTGGCAAAGGCGAGATTGTCTTTCAGAACGGATCGAGTCTTTATCTGCTCGATCTGACGACCGGCAAATCGCGAGCGGTGGAAGTTCTGATCCCCGGGGACCGTCCGAAGCTGCGGCCCCGGGGCGTGGACGCCAATGATTTCATCGCCGCTTGGGACCTCTCGCCGACCGGCAAGCGGGCGTTGTTCGAGGCGCGGGGAGATGTATGGACGACCCCCGCCAAGGAAGGCGTCCCGCGCAACCTGACACGGACGAGCGGCGTGGCGGAGCGCGACCCGGCATGGAGCCCGGACGGACAGTGGATCGCGTACTTCTCCGATGCGACGGGAGAATACGAGCTTTACATCGTGCAGTCGGACGGCAAGGAGAAGGCGAAACAACAAACCAAGGCTGGCAAGGCATTTCGGTTCGGGCCGACGTGGTCGCCGGATTCGAAGCAAATCCTGTTCACGGACAAGAGCGGCGCGATCTATCGGCACGTCGTGGCGAACGGAGAGACGAAGCTCGTCGACACGAACCCCTCGGGCGATCCACCGCGGGTAAGCTGGTCGCCGGACTCGCGGTGGGCGGTTTATACGAAACAGATGCCGAACCGGCTCGCGGCGATCTGGCTGTATGAAGTGGAGAAGGACAAGAAGCATCAAGTGACCAGCGGGCGATTCAGCGATTCATGGCCGACGTTCGATCGTGACGGAGATTATTTATATTTCTCCAGCGCCCGGAGCTTTTCCGCGCCGATCTACGAAGATATCGGAACGTCGTTCGTCTATGCGGAGACGGACCAACTGTTCGCCGTGCCGCTGCGCAAGGACGTGAAATCGCCGCTGGCGCCCAAGAGCGACGAGGAACTGTGGGGCGAAGCGAAAGAGAAGGCGGAGAAGGAAGAAAAAGAGGAAAAGGAAAAGGAGAAGAAGAACGGCGACGGCGATGAAAAAGCCGGTGACGAAAAGAAAGCGGACGAAAAGAAGAAAGACGAGAACAAAGCGAGCACCAAACCCGCGGAGGCGACAACGAAATCCGCTTCGACCAAGCCGGGTGACGAAAAGAAAGCCGACAAAGACAAGAAGGCCAAGGAGATAAAGCCCGTCAAGATCGATCTGGAGGGCTTCGAGCGTCGCGCCGTGCTCTTGCCGCCGAAGAAGGGGCTCTTCTCGCGCTTGGCGGTAAACGACAAGGGCCATCTCCTCTACGTGCGCGGCGTGGCGCAGGGCTCTGACGGCAAACCGTCGATCAAGATTCTCGATCTGAAAGACAAAAAGGCGGAGAAGAAAGAAGAAAAGACCGTCCTGACCGACGTCGGGGATTTTACGATGTCGGCGGAAGGCAAGAAGCTCCTAGTCCGCAAGGAAGACAAGACGATGGCCATCGTCGATGCCGCGGCGGATCAGAAAATGGACAAGCCGCTGTCGCTCGACGGTATGAGAGCCGGCGTCGATCCCCGCGCGGAATGGAAGCAAATCTTCACCGACGCATGGCGGATTCATCGCGACTACTTCTACGTCCCCAACATGCACGGGATCAATTGGGACAAGACCCGCGCCGTGTACGAGCGAATGCTGCAAGACTGCGTCTGCCGCGAGGACGTCACCTACGTCATCGGCGAGATGATCAGCGAGTTGAACATCGGGCACGCCTACGTTCGCGGGATGGGCGATACGGACAAGGAACCGACCGTGACCGTCGGGATGCTCGGCTGCGATTTCGAACTGTTCGACGGCGCCTATCGCATCAAGCGGATTTATGAAGGCGGACCGTGGGACGCGGACGGTCGCGGGCCGCTCTCGGAGCCCGGCGTGGATGTCAAGGAAGGCGACTTCCTCCTGGCGGTCAATCGCGTCCCGGTGGATACGACGAAGGACCCGTGGGCCGCCTTCCAGGGTCTCGCGGACAAAGCGGTGACGATCACGGTCAACGCCAAGCCGGTCCGCGATGACAAGGCACGCGACGTCGTCGTCAAACTGATCGCCAGCGAGCAGCCGCTGCGATACCGCGCATGGATCGAGCGGAACCGGGCGTACGTCGAGCGGCAATCCGAAGGCAAGCTCGGCTACATCTACGTGCCCAACACCGGACTGGAAGGTCAGAACGATCTCGTGCGGCAATTTTTCGGACAGATCGACAAGGCGGGGCTGATCATCGACGAGCGCTGGAACGGCGGCGGACAGATCCCGACGCGGTTCATCGAACTATTGAACCGGCCGGTCACGAACTACTGGGCGCGGCGCGACGGCGTGGATTGGACGTGGCCTCCGGACTCGCACCAAGGGCCCAAGTGCATGCTCATCAAC
>CAYMXF010000197.1:0-6458 GCA_964393935.1 uncultured Planctomycetaceae bacterium | reverse complement strand
ACCGGGAGGGCGGGCAAGCAGGACCTCTTCTGAAATGGGGGGGGGTTCGGGGGGTTGGGGGGGGTGGGGGGTTCAAGGGGGCGCATGGCCGTTGTAGTGGGGGCGCTGCTTGCATCATTCGTGGGCGAGCGGGTGGCCCGCGGCGCGGTTTTGTACGATCAGACTGCGAATCAAACGGTCATGGGCTGGGGGTCCCAGGACTTCACCGATCCGGGTGGTGGGAACGACGTGTTTGATGGGCGGTCGTTCGACGACTTTGTCGTGCCCGCGTCGGGGTGGCACATCCAACAGGTGCAAGCGCGAGGAGCCTATTTCATCGGGACCGGACCCGGTCCCGGAACCGCGGACGCCGTCGTGGTGGCGTTTCTCACCGACAACAGCGACTCACCCGGTACGACGATGGTTTCCTTCACGGTTCCCAAGAACCAACCGGGCTACGCGGACGTCTTTGGGAATCTAACGATTCCCGTTTCGGTCTGCCTGACGCCGGGACGCTATTGGCTTTCGGTGCAGGTGCGGATGCCGATGGCGGGTCGTGGAAGCTGGGCGTGGTATCTGCGGTCAACAAAATCGGGCAGCGTCGGGTATACGGAGAATCCCCTCAACGGCTCCGGAACAGGTTGCACCACGCCCAGCCCACTCACCTCGTGTGGAGGCGGCAACGTGGATTTTTCATTTGTGCTCGTGGGAGATGCAAGCGATTCGGATGGCGACGGCAGGCCGACAACTTGCGATTCGTGCCCGAACGACGCGGCGAATGATGTAGACGCGGATGGAGTGTGCGCCAATGTTGACAACTGTCCTGGCGCGGCGAATGCTGCGCAAGAGGACCGGGACGCCGACGGGCTCGGCGATGCGTGCGACAACTGCCCCGACCTGTCTAATGTCAGTCAGGATGATAGCGACGGGGATGGGGTGGGAGAGGGCTGTGACGGGTGTCCGCGGGATTCGGCCAAGTCGGCGCCGGGGGCTTGTGGATGCGGCGTTTCGGACGCGGATACAAACAGCAATGGCACGGCGGACTGCATCGATTTGATGGGGCCGGCGGCGCCGCCGTGCGGGCTGTGTGGCGGTGGCGCTGCGATGATGATGCCGCTTGTGGCGATGGTCGCGCTGGCCGCGACACGTCGCCGACGAACAACTCGATGGCGCGCAGACGGCTAAATCGGTTCCCGCCTCGATGGCCGAAAAACGCTGCTGCCCGAGCCGCGTGGCACAAGCCCGCGGTGAATATCAGAATCGTCTAATGTCGCGGGAAGCGCTGTGGTCTCGAAAATGGCCTACGAGGCAACCGACACCACTGTGGCTCCACGAACTTAGGAACCCTGCCCCGGTGATTCTTCCGGCCAGATGCGGATTCCGTGTCGAAGCACATACTCGGCGAAGCTCGCGCGCGGGGCATTCTCCAGCACCGATGCAGGAAAAAGATGCGCTTCCACGTCCGAGCCGGCTTCTTCCATGACCCGGCCCATGGCCCGCGCGCACCTTTGCATATCCCAATTCTCGACCCCGTCCATAAAGGCCGCCACGTCGAGATCGCTCCACTCGTCCGCCCGGCCCTCGGCGTACGAGCCGAAGATGTAAGCCGCGCGCACAACCCCCTCGCGCGCCAAGACTCGCGCCGCCGCTCGGGCACGACTTCCTACTTCATCATTGAGAGCAACCATGCCACCGCGTCCTCCGTCTTTTTCAAAACGCCCTCAGCCATAAATCGCGTCGCCGTTGCGCTGAGTGCGTCGATGCTTTCGGGATATCTCGTCTGAATATAATAGGCCGACAATTCGGCCAGGAAGCTTCGTCGCGAGGGGTCGGCGTCCAATTGAGCCGCCTCTGCCAGCCAGGGCAAGCTGTGAATACGCGGCGGAAACTCGCCGGTCCGATCGACAATCAGCGCCTTTAATGCCTTTTCCGCCGCCTGTTGGCAGCAAAACAATACGTACAAGTAGCGGCTCGAAGCCAGCATGGCTCGGGCCGTTTCCAGATCGTATTGGGCCTGGTCGGCCCACTGCCGTGCTGTTGGGGCCATGACAAGTTCTCGTTAACACTATTATAACATTTCCTTGCCGACGGCCACAGTGTGGATCTACAACAAATTCGCCGCCAACTCCGCCAACGGGCTCCGCTCCCCCTTCGACAGTTCGATATGCGCCGCCAACGGCTGATCCCGGAATCGGTCCACCAAATAGTTGAACCCGTTGCTGCTCGAATCGACGTACGGGTTATCGATCTGATACGAGTCGCCGGTCAGCACAACCTTTGTCCCGTGGCCGACGCGCGTGATGATCGTCTTGACCTCCAGCGGCGTGAGGTTCTGCGCCTCATCGACAATCAAAAACTGCTTCGGAATGCTCCGCCCGCGAATATACGAAAGAGGCTGCACATCGACCGTCCCGCTCTCCCACAGGTCGCGGACGTGCCGCCGCCCGCCGATCGCCCCCGCCGCGTCGAGCAGCGTCTCCAGCGTGTCGCTGATCGGCTTCATCCACGGTGCCAGCTTCTCCTCGATGCCGCCGGGCAGCGCCCCCATCGACTTGCCCACCGGCGTCGTCGGCCGCGTGACGAGCAACCCGCGATAGGTCTTGTCGTGCAGCACCTGGTGCAACCCCGCCGCCATCGCCAAGAGCGTCTTGCCCGTGCCGGCCTTGCCCATGATCGTCACCAGTGTGATCGCATCAGACAGCAACGCGTCGAAGGCGAAGTACTGCTCCTTGTTCTTCGGGCGGATGCCGCAGATCGGCTTCTTCGGTTCCTGGACTCGCACCAGCCGCTCGCACTTGGCGTCCACCCGCGCCAGCGCCGAAGCGACTTGCCCGTTGTTGCTGCGCAGCAGGACATACTCGTTGGGATAAATGCTCGCCCCGGCGGGCAGCGGCATCGCCCCTTCGGTGATGAATTGGTTAATCATCTCCGGCGATTCGGCCAGTTCGATCCGGCCGGTGTAAAGCTCCGCGAGCCCGATGCGGTCGGTGGTGTAATCCTCCGCGAGCAGGCCCAGCGCGTCCGCGCGGATGCGCAGGTTGATGTCCTTCGTAACGATGACAACCTTGCCGCCGGGCTCGGCGCTCTGTATCTCCCGGGCGATGCGAAGAATCTCGGTGTCGGCATAAACGTTCTTGGCGGCGATGGCGTGGTCGTCGCCGCAATAGACGCGAAGCGTCCCGCCGCTCGGCAGCGTCACGCCCTGAGCGAGGCTCTGCGACTCGCGTAATTGATCGAGCAGCCGCGAGACCTCGCGGGCATTCTGCCCCCGGCTGGAAATCTCGTGCTTGAAACGGTCGATCTCGATGATGACCTCGATGGGGATGACGACGACGTTATCGGCGAACTGAAAAATGGAGTTGGGGTCGTGCAGAAGGATGTTGGTGTCGAGGATGTAGTGCTTCCGCATGACGGGAGGGACTATACCGCCGAGCGAGCCGCTTATAAACGCGGTAGCTCAGCCGCCCTCGGCTGAGGGAACAGCGGAGGGCCGCTGTTCTCCACCCGCTTATAAACGCGGCGGCGATTTCTCATGGCCCCGCGAATCCAGAATCGTTATGCTTTGGTCAAGACGCGGGAGGTCCACCAATGACCACAAGCAATACCGAAGTAGTCTTGGGCAAGGGGCTCATTATCCTTCTCGGCGTCGCGCTAATCCTCATCATCTGGATCGTCGCGATCTACAACGGCCTGGTCCGCGGGCGGATGTCCGTCCGCTCCGCCTGGGCTCAGATCGAGGTACAACTCAAGCGGCGGTACGACCTGATCCCCAACCTCATCGAGACCGTCAAAGGCTACGCCGCCCACGAGAAGGAAACGTTCAACCGCGTGATCGCCGCGCGGAACCAGGCGGCCAGTGCGACGACGCCCGCCGAGCGCGGCCCCGCCGAAGGGATGCTGAGCGGCGCGCTGCGCCAGCTTTTCGCCCTCGCCGAGGCGTACCCCAACCTCAAGGCCAACGAAAACTTCCTCCAACTCTCCGGCGAGCTGGCGTCGACCGAGAATCAAATCAGCGGTGTCCGGCAGGACTACAACGACGCCGTCGGCCACTACAACAGCTCCGTGCAGATATTCCCCAACGTGCTTTTCGCCGGGCTCCTGGGCTTTCGCATGGCTGAGTTTTTCGAGCTGGAAGAGCCCGCCGCCCGCGAAGTTCCGAAAGTGAAGTTCACGTAAGCTCGAAACTCTCCCCCGGCCCCGGCATCAACACCTCGCGGAACCCATCGCCGCGCATCGTCTCTTGCATCACCAGCATCTGGTCGGTTTCGCCGTGGACGAGGAACGCCTTCTTGCACCGCGAAGCCAATGGTCTGACGAGCCGCTGTAGCTCGTCGCGGTCCGCGTGGGCGGAAAACCCGTTGAGCGCAACGACGCGAGCCCTTAGCTTGAGCTTCTCACCGAAAATCGTCACATGCTCCTGCTTCTCGACGATCCGCCGCCCGAGCGTGTGCGCCGCCTGAAAGCCCACGATCAAGACCGTGTTCTTCGGGCTCTCGATGGAGTTCTTGAGGTGATGGACGATCCGGCCCGTCTCGCACATCCCGCTGGCCGAGATGATGATGAAGGGCGGTCTTCGCGCGTTGAGCTTCTTGCTCTCTTCGGCGTCGCTGATGTACGTGCAGCACCCCCCGCCCAAGATGTCTCCGGTCTGCCGCAAAAGACCGCTTGACTCTTCATCGAATAGCTCCGGATGCTCCCGAAAAACCTCCGTCGCGTTCACGGCAAGCGGGCTGTCGATGAAGATCGGGATGCTGGGGATTTCGCCCTCGGTCAGAAGTTGATGCAGCACATACACGATGACCTGCGTCCGCCCCACGCTGAACGCGGGGATAATGACCCGGCCGCCGCGGGCGATCGTGTCGTTCACCACTTCAGCAAGTTGAGCCTTCAGGTCGTCCGTTGGCGGATGGCGGCGGCCGCCGTAGGTCGACTCCGCGATCAGGTAGTCGCATTCCGGCAATGGTTTCGGGTCGTGGAGGATCGGCGTGTTGAATCGCCCTAAATCGCCGGTGAAGACGAGCGAGTCGGGCGCGCCCTCGGTCGGCGTGTACGTCAACTCGACCGACCCGGCGCCGAGCATGTGCCCGGCATCATGAAACCTCGCCTTGAGCCGCCGTGTGATCTCAAACGGCTGTTCCAACGAAACCGTGTGGAACTGTTGCGCGGCCCGCGTCGCGTCCGCGTCATCATAAAGCGAGGTGATCGGCGGCATCCCACTCTTGGCCCGCTTCTTGTTGAGGTAACGGGCGTCTTCCTGCTGAATATGCGCCGAATCGGCCATGAGCAGCGCCGCGAGTTCTCGCGTCGCCGGCGTCGAATAGATGGGACCGGTGAAGTCCCGCTTAACGAGTAGCGGCAGCCGCCCGCAGTGATCGACATGCGCATGCGAAAGGACCACGGCGTGCAGCCGCGCCGGATCGACGGGAAACGTCTGATTCTTCTCCGCCGCCTCGGCCCTGGTTCCCTGGAAGAGACCGCAATCCAACGCGACGAGCATCCCATCGGCTTCGACAAGATGCATCGAGCCGGTCACCTCGCGCGCCGCCCCGTGAAAGGTCAATTTCATCATGGTTGAGAATCCTGGGCGGGCGCGGTCGTTGCCTGCATCGTGGTTGCCTTATCGACCATCTGACAAAGTTGATGGTAATGCGTCGGCCGCTTGTTGATCGGGAGCTTGCTCAACGAGAGGCAAGCAATCTGGGCCACCATCGCCTTTTCTCGCCGCAAACTCTCCGGCGTCCATTGCTCTTGTGGGATGGAAGCGAGGATCCTCATATCGAGATCCCGCCAATCGCCGACGGCCATGTGGAGTATGGCCGACAATCGCCAAAGCGGCCGCAATCGCTCTGGGTATTCCGTAGGTACTACCTCGCCGCCGACAAAACCCAACGCGGGCTCGGGAAGCGCGACTTTCTCATGTCGAATTCCCAGCACGGCGTACCGCTCCGCCTCGCAAATGGCGCGGGAAGCCTCGGCGAAATCCGGTGGGTCGGTTTCGTAGTTCATCCGCGCCAAGCGATAAAACGCGTCCGTTTCTGCGTCCGCCCCGCGTCGATACGGATGAACGGCGATCTCCAGGCGGTGATACCACTCCGCCGCGGCCTTTTGGTACGCGATCGCCTCGCGCGTGTGGCTCGACTGAAAACAGATGAACGCCAGCACCCGCAGGGCCTCCAGGCTGATGTCCAACCGGCGCGGAAAGTCGCCCAAGACACCGGCTTTCGCACGGTCCAGACGGGCCAGGTCTTCCACCAACTCGGCCTTCGCGACGGCAACCGGATCGCCCCCCACCCGCTTCATCCACTGCGTGATGATCCCTTCGAGCCTTGCATTCAGGCCGTGCGCCCGCAGCGCTCGTTGGACGCATCGGAGTGGGTGATCCGCTTCGTACTCCGCCAACATGACATTGGCGTCGAGGCTATAGCGATTTTTCCCGCCCAGGACGGTCTGCCGCGCGACCAGCAAGGCGCGGTCGCGCT
>CAYMXF010000196.1:2654-6476 GCA_964393935.1 uncultured Planctomycetaceae bacterium | reverse complement strand
CAAGCGCGATCCGCGCTAAACGACGGCCTCTATTCCAAAGCGGTCGACCTGGCGTGGGCGTCGTGGCAATTCGTCGATGGGATGATGCAATATGAACGCAGATATGAGGACAGGGAGTTTGAGAATATCGAGGCCATCGACATTGTCCTGCAATACGCGCCGATACTCTTCGAATTCCAGAAGCTCGACGAACTCGAAGCGCTGCTGAAAAATCAGCGCCGAATCGACAAGAACGCGTCCGACGACTTGGCGGCCAAACTCGCTGACGCTCGAACGCGAATGTGGGATGCCCACCGCCTTTGGAATTACCTGGAAAGCCAATCCGATGTACGGCAGGACAAGCTCAGGCAATCATTCGGCGGGGTCCAGGACCAATGGCGGCAATTGACGGAAGCATGGGAAAAAATGGGGGTCATTCGGCGAACGACGGAAGGCGGCTCCTATCGCTTGTCGCTTGTCACACGACTTGACGAGCCTGTCGACGCGAAGTGCTTTTCATGCGGTTCGTTGTCGCACGGCCCGAAGAGGGACTTCCTGAACGAATGTTCTTGCCCCCATTGCCAACAAAAAACTTTGTTAGTCATCCTTGTAGCGGCGACCAACGCAGTCACGAAGGAGTAGCCTATGTGGTACTTCATCTCAATTCTCATGGGGATGGTGGCGGGCGCGCTGTGCGCGTTCCTCGCCTTGGAAGCAATGCGAAAACGGCTGGATGCGATCAAGCGCAAACAAACGGCCAACGCTCAAAAGCTGCTTACCACGCTTGAGGAAATCAAAGAAAGAGAGCAGGTGGGTCTCCGCGCACTCAAGGCTAAGGAACAGCAAAGTACAGATGCCATTGCCACCCGGCATGATGAGCTTGAAAAAATGGCTACGCGCCTCAGGGCTGAACATGAAGAGCGAGAACACTTGAGTAAGGGCATTATTGAGGCGGGAGAAAGAGATCTTGCCGAGCTGCGCGAACGGCTTAAGACCGAATACTCAGAATTCAAAGCAAAAGCAGTCTCCTACGACGAGTTGCGGGCGGAAAACGCGATCCTCAAGCAAGACCTTCAAAACCTCGACGTCGGCGTGCATAAGCTCCGCTTGGATGGCGAGCAACGGCGTCAAGTCCAGGAAAAGCTCGACCAACTGGCCAAGGACTTGGGAAGCAGGTATCTAAAGGAGAACGTCAAGTGGATCGGTGATTCGCTGACGCCGAACAACTACGCCAGTTGCAAGCAACGGTTGCAAGATGTCATCGAGCGATGTCGAACAATCGGCTTTGCCATCTCGGCTGAAGACGAGTCCGGCTTGCTGGCGGACCTAAAGGCGGAGTATGAGATGGTCGTCCGCGCCGACTTTCAGCGCGAGGAGCAGGCGCGCATCAAGGCTCGTATCCGGGAAGAACAAGCTCTGGAGCGTGAAGTCGAACGAGAACTTCAGCAATTGGAGCGCGAGCGCGAAGCGATTCAAGTGGCCCTGGAAAAGGCGCTGGCCGACGCGAAGGATGAGCATAGCGACGAAGTCGAAAGCCTAAAGGTCCGGCTCGCCGAGGCCGAAGCAAAGGCCCAACGAACCAAGTCCCAAGCACAGCTCACAAAATCGGGGCACATCTATGTCATTTCCAACATCGGTTCGTTCGGCGAAGGAATCTATAAAATCGGCATGACCCGGCGGCTCGAGCCGATCGACCGGATCAAGGAACTCGGCGACGCCTCGGTGCCGTTCCCGTTCGATATTCACATGATGATCTCATCCGACGACGCCCCGACCCTGGAAAACGCCATCCATCGAATGCTTCATAAGATGCGAATCAACAAAGCGAATCCGCGAAAGGAATTCTTCAGAACCGATATCGCCGCGATCTGTGACATCGTCAAGAAACATCATGGCGAAGTTCAGTACATCGCCGATGCAGAGGCCCTCCAATACCGACAAAGCGTGGCCATGTCCGACGAGGACGGGGAATACATCGAACACGTGTACGATAGCTTGGAGGATGATGGCGAGGCGGCCAATGCGGTCACGTAAATCAAGCTCCCGGCTTACTGTTTCTTCGTGTCCCAAATTTCTGGCCCCGCTCCGTTACTCCCCACTTCCCCCGCCGCCGAAAAAATCCAAAAAAACCGCTTGCCTTTCACTACTGCCGCGCTATATTAGTTAGGTTAATGTTAGGTAATGGCGGTTCCGCGTCGGCGACGTTCGCCGCCGCGCAGCCGCCTGGGGTGTGCACATGTGGATTCCGGCCCGCCGCGGCGCTATGCAGAACTCCCGCCCCGAAGTCTACCGCTATTTTCCGCTTTCTTCCGGGCAAGAAAATTCTGCGGCCCTGAAAGTCGCTCCGGCCGCTCAGCCGCCGCTGGCCCTTGCAACGAAGGATTCAACCCATGTCAACCAACTTCAAGATGAACGCCGCGAAAATTCAACCCCCCAACCCCGCTGGCGCTATCGAAAACCAGGATGCGTCACGAAATTCAGCTTTGTTCAGCCAACCCTTTTTTTTCTTGAATTCAGCTTTCGCGCCCCCGGCTCACGGCGTAAGGCTGACGGCTTTTGGCTCAAATAGTCCAAATTACGATAAATGTGCGTCAACCCACGCCCCCGCCAATCCACCCTACATGCGTTTTCTTTACCATTCCGCATTCCGACTTCCGCACTCCGAATTGGACCTGTTCCGCTTAATTCCGCTTAATTCCGGGTAAAAATGCCGACCAGCCCGAACCTTCGTGCCCGAGCCTCGGTGCCTCTGTGGTTCCGCGACCGCCCATTCCGCGTTCCGCATTCCGACTTCCGCATTGCCAATCAGCCAGTCACATTGAGGTTTGTCCCGCTCGTCGGGGCCGCGTTGGCGGAGGCGGAGGAGATTTGTCCGTACGACGCCGCCTGAACGGAAGTGGCTTGGAATTCCGTGTAGGATTCCGAGTACTGGAAATCGCTCATCTCCAGATAGGTGAACTGCTGGCTTTGTTGGCTCTGCCCGGATTGGAGCAAGGCCGAGGCAAGCCCGAGGGCGGCATTGCGCTTCCGAGAGTCGTCGTCCCCGGAGCCGAAGAGGATTTCAATCAAGGCGAGGATGAGCATCATCATCCGTTGATCCGCCTGAGAGAGCCCTTGGGTGGCCGACGCGGACAGATAGGTCAAATGGGATTCAGAAACGTTGAGAGAATAGTTCGAGCCTGAAACAGACTGCGCGGATGCGACGGACGCGTTGGACGCGACTTCACCGACGGCAGGCTCCACCCCGCCCGGGCGTCCGCCGACGGACGTAGTCGCCGCCGCGGAACTCTGCGGTAACGAAATAGCAGCAGTGGCGGCGACGTCGCTCATAGTCCCCCTCGCTCTCACGGCCTCAAGCGTGCGAGAGAAACCTGCATCCGCCGCACCCGTGGCCAAGGTCCAGCCGCGAAATTCCTAACTCGCCTCGATTCAACTGGTTAGGCGTGGTGGTCCTAATACTCAGAGGTGCGGGCTGTGGCGGGATGTGGCGTCGCGGCAACGTTGCAGGGCAGCCGTGTGGCACGGTCTCGCCGAAGGCGAGGCCGTGGAGGCCATGACACAACTCACGGCCTGACTTCGCCAGACCGTGCCACCCCGTGATCAAAACCCCGGCGGCGTCTTAAAGTCCGCAATGAAAATTTGGCTGCTCCCGCTCGGACCCCGTTGGCTGGTCCACATCATCTTCTTGCCGTCCGGGCTGATGACCGGCAGTCCGTCGAATCGAGCCCGATAGGTGACGCGCTGCTGCAAGCCCGTCTCGATGTTGAGTAAGTAGACCTCGTAGTTATGGTGCCCGTGGATGCTCGTGGTGAACACGACCGACTTCCCATCGGGCAACCAATA